>NZ_JBHZCS010000045.1:39844-85493 GCF_042755705.1 Nocardia sp. NPDC059154 | reverse complement strand
ATGGCCGTGGCCCAGGCCCAGCACGCGGTCAAGGAGATGGCGGCCCTGCTCGAGGCCAAGGGCGTCGAGGTCAAGTACGCCATCCACCCGGTCGCCGGTCGCATGCCCGGCCACATGAACGTGCTGCTGGCCGAGGCCGAGGTCTCCTACGACGCCATGAAGGAAATGGACGACATCAACGGCGAATTCGCCCGCACCGATGTCGCCCTGGTCATCGGCGCCAACGACGTCACCAACCCGGCCGCCCGCGAGGACGCCTCGTCCCCGATCTACGGCATGCCGGTGCTCAACGTCGACCAGGCCAAGAGCGTGATCGTGCTCAAGCGGTCGATGAACTCCGGCTTCGCCGGCATCGACAACCCGCTGTTCTACGCCGACCACACCTCCATGCTCTTCGGCGACGCCAAGAAGTCCGTCGGTGCCGTCACCGAGGAACTCAAGGCGCTGTAGCGGTTTCGTGAAGTACCCCGTTCTTGACCTCCAGGTCTAGAACGGGGTACTTTTGCATTCATGGGCCGACCACGGAGCTTCGACGAAGACGCCGTGGTGGAACGCGCAATGGAGACGTTCTGGACCCATGGCTATGCGAACACCTCTCCCGCCCAGCTCGCGGAAGCCTGCGGAGTCGGAAAAGGCAGTCTGTACAACACCTTCGGAAGCAAGCGGGAGTTGTTCGACCAGTGCCTGGCGCTGTACGACCGGACCGGGGCGGAACTGGCCCGGGAGGTCTTGTCACAGCCGGGGACGACCCGCGAACGACTTCGCGCCTGGATGCGGTGGACCGTCGACAACGATCTCGCGCAGCCGGTCCGCCGGGGATGCCTGGTGGTGAATACCGCCATGGAGCTCGGCGGGCATGACGCCGAGGCGACCAAGGCGGTGACGGCCGCGCACGCACACCTGGTCGAGGCGTTCACCGAGCGCATCGAGCAGGGGCAGCGCGACGGCGATGTCCCGACGCAGCTCGACGCCCTGGCCTACAGCGAGTTCTTGATGAATACCATTGGCGGCCTTCGCATCATGGCCAAGATCGCGGACGCGGAGACGCTGTACCGCATTATCGACACCGCACTGACCACCCTCTGACCGACTCACGGGCCGCATCCGGCGGCCCTTTCCTTTACCCCAGTTTTTGACCTGCAGTTCAAGAAAGGTACGAATCATGGATCTCGGACTGAACGGCAAGACCGCCCTCGTCACCGGCGCCAGCCGGGGCATCGGACTGGCCGTCGCCGAAGCGCTGGCCGATGAGGGCGTGCGCGTCGTGGGCGTGGCCCGCAATGTCACCCCGGAGCTCGAAAAGGTCGCGGCAGCAGCGGTTTCCGCCGATCTGAGCACCACCGAGGGCGCGCTGGCAGCGGTCGAGGCGGCGCTGTCGGAGCTCGGCGGCATCGATATCCTGGTCAACAATGTGGGCGGCGGCGACGCCGACCAGCTGACCCTGGGCGGGTTTCTGGACGTCCCGGACGAGCAGTGGCGAAAGTTGTTCGACCTCAACCTGTTCGGCGTCGTGACCACCACCCGCGCAGCATTGCCGAGCATCATCGAACGGCGCGGCGCGATCGTGACCGTGTCCTCGATCAATGCCCGGATTCCGGCGGCCGGCCCGGCCGGCTACAGCGAGGCCAAGGCCGCGCTCACCAACCTCGGTAAGCGGCTCAGCGAGGAGTTCGGTCCGCAGGGCGTCCGCGTCAACACGGTCTCGCCCGGGCCGGTCGGCACCGACATCTGGCGCAGCCCCGACCACCTCGGCGCGAAGCTGGCCGCGGCCAACGGCATGGACCACGAGCAGTTCCTGAATGCCATTCCGGCGCAGTTCAATATCACCGCCGGCCGCATCGCCGAAGCGAAGGAGGTGGCGGCGCTGGTGACCTTCCTGGCCTCCGAGCAGGCCGCCATCATCACCGGCGCGGACTATGTGATCGACGGCGGCATCATCAAGACGGTCTGACACACCGGTACGACAACGGCCCGCGTTCTCGAAAAGAACGCGGGCCGTTGATATTCGATCGACTACAGGTACAGGCCGGTGCCGTGCTCGGGGTGGGAGTTGGCGACGGCGTGCAGATCGCGTTCGCGCAGCACGTAATACGCCTGCGCCTGGATCTCCACCTCGAACTGATCGTCGGCGCTGAACAGCACCTGGTCGCCGACGCTCACCGCGCGGACATGGGAACCCACGCCGCAGACCTCGCCCCACGACAGGCGCTTGGCCACCTGCGCGGTGGCCGGGATGAGAATGCCGCCGCTGCTGCGCCGCTCGCCCGCCTCGGGATTGAGCTTGACCATGACGCGGTCGTGCAGCATTTGGATCTCTAGCTTGGCATCGGACACCGCGGCAGTGTACTGCGCGAGTACGAGCGGTTACGCCCCGGTGCCCGCGTCCGGCCCGACGGCCGACGCCGCGGTCTCGGGCGCGACGATGCGGCGGATGGCGTCCTTGATCCAGGCGCGCTGCTCCTCCGGATCGGCGTCCACGCCGATGGTGAAGGCGTTGACCTGCGGAACGGCCAGCGGATAGTTGATCATCGACATGAGCAGCATCAGCACCTGACCGGACGGCATGTCCGCGCGCATCAGGCCCTTGCCCTGCGCCACCTCGACCTTCTCGCGCTTCTCCAGGTAACGGCCGCAGCGCAATTCGCCCGCCGAGGCGTGCTCCCGGCCCAGTTCCAGGGCCTCCCACTGCAGCAGGCGCAGCAGTTCGGGATGTTCGCGGTGGTAGTCGATGTGCTGGTCGATCCAGGTGTCGAGGTCCTCGATATCGGTGGTCACCGAGCCGGCCACGGCCAGCATGGTCTTCTCCAGCACCTGATGGAAGAGCTTCTCCTTGTCGCCGAAGTAGGCGTAGATGAGCTGTTTGTTGGCCTTGGCATTGCGCGCGATGCGGTCCACCCGCGCCCCGGCGATCCCGTACTGCGCGAATTCCGCGGTCGCGGCCTCGAAGATGCGTGCCTTCGTGGCCTCGGGATCCCTGGTGCCTGCCATGCCCTCGATGGTAACCAACCAACTGGTTGACAAACCCGGGATCCCCCGTGGAATATCTCTAACCAACCGGTTAGTTACAAGACTCGAGTTTCCGGCGCAATGGCGCGCCCGCCACCCCCATTCCCCCTTCACGCTCGGGAGAACGACGTGACCACCCTCGAAAACCGGCTTGCCGCAACGGCTCCCGTCGCGACCGGCCCCCTCGAGTTCGCCGCCCGCTGGCGCGCGCTGCCCGTCATCCTCAGTGCCATGTTCATGGCGATGTTCGACTGGTTCGTCGTCAATGTCGCCGCCTCCTCGCTGGAACACGACCTGCACGCCGGTGAATCGGCGCTGGAACTCATCGTCGGCGGCTACGGCTTCGCCTACGCCTCGGGCCTGATCACCGGCGGCCGGCTCGGCGACCTGCACGGACACCGGCGGCTGTTCGTGATCGGCATGCTCGCCTTCACCTTCGCCTCACTGCTGTGCGGGCTCGCGCCCAATGCCTGGGCGCTGGTCGCCTTCCGCATTCTGCAGGGCGGCACCGCGGCGCTCATGGTGCCGCAGATGCTCGCGCTCATCAATACGCTCTTCCCGCCGCACGAACGGCCCAGGGCCATGGCCGCTTTCGGCGCTACCATCGGCATCGGCGCGGTATCGGGTCAGGTGCTGGGCGGGGTGCTGCTCGACGCCGACCTGTTCGGGTGGGGCTGGCGCACCATCTTCTACATCAATGTGCCCATCGGGCTGATCGCCGCCGCCCTGGCCGCGCGCTGGCTGCCCCGGCACGAGCCGACCCACCGGCCGAAACTGGACCCGATCGGCGCGCTCGGCATCTCGGCCGCGCTGGCACTGCTGCTGGTCCCGATCACACTGGGGCGTCCCGAGGGCTGGCCGGTGTGGACCTGGGTCAGCATGCTCGCCTCGATCCCGGTGCTGCTGCTCACCCTGCGCTACGAGAACCGGCTGGCCACGCGCGGCGGCGAACCCGTCCTCGACACCGGCATGGTGCGTGAACGCGGGTTCAGCCTCGGACTGGTGATCGCGGGCGGGTACCTGACCTTCTTCGCCGGATTCATGCTGTGCCTGACGCTCATGCTGCAGAACGGGCTCGGGCTCTCACCGCTCACCGCTGGACTGGCCTTCGCGCCGCTGGGACTGTGCTTCGCGAGCAGCTCGTTCTTCCTCGCGCCGCGGGTCGCCGCCCGGATCGGCAATCGGGTCATGGTGGTGGGGACGCTCACCAGCCTCACCGGGCTGGCGCTGACCCTGGCCGTGCTGGCCATCATGGGCCGGAACGTGACCGTGCTCGCACTCATCCCCGGCATGATGATCGTCGGCACCGGCAATGGGCTGACCATTCCGTCGGTGGTCGGGGCCGTGCTGTCGTCGGGGATTCCGGCGCGACAGGCCGGGATGGCGGCCGGCGTGCTGACCACCTCGCAGCAGTTCGGAAACGCCATCGGCGCAACGGTTCTCGGGGTGATCTTCTTCAGCGCCCTGGGCGCGCACCACGGGACCGGCGGCTACGTGACCGCCATGGAGATGGCCGCGCTCGGCGGGGCCGCGGTGCTGGCCGTCGTGCTCACCGCCGCACTCGCCCTGCCGAAGGCCGCCACCGCACACTGAGAACTCCCGCTTGTCGTACGGGCTTCCGGACAAATCAGCCGGAAGCCCGTACGTTCCTGAGTGTGGACATCGATCTCGACACACTGAGCGGTCTGCTCCCGACGGGCATGGTGGTGACCGATCCGGACGTGCTGACCGGTTATCGGCAGGATCGGGCGCTGGATCCGGACGCCGGGACCGCGCTCGCGCTGGTGCGGCCGCTGACAACCGAGCAGGTCGCGGCCACTGTGCGGTGGGCGGCCGAGCATCGGGTGCCGATCGTGCCGCGCGGGGCCGGCACCGGACTGTCCGGCGGTGCCACCGCGCAGCCCGGGGCGCTGGTGCTGAGCACCGAGAAGATGCGGGAGATCAGCGTCGACACCGTGACGCGGACCGCGGTGGTGCAGCCCGGACTGCTGAACGCAGAGGTCAAGCGGGCCGTGGCCGAACACGGGCTGTGGTATCCGCCGGACCCGTCCTCCTTCGAGATCTGCTCCATCGGCGGGAACGCGGCCACCAATGCCGGCGGGCTGTGCTGCGTGAAGTACGGCGTCACAACCGATTACGTGCTCGGCATGGAGGTCGTACTGGCCGACGGGACCGCGGTGCGGCTGGGCGGGCCGCGGCTCAAGGACTCGGCGGGGCTCTCGCTGACCAAACTGTTCGTGGGCAGCGAGGGGACGCTGGGGATCATCACCGAGCTGACCCTGCGGCTGCTGCCCGCGCAGCCGCCGCAGTCCACCGTGGTCGCCACCTTCCCCACGCTCACCGCGGCGACCGACGCGATCCTGGCCATCACCGGCCAATTGCGGCCCTCCATGCTGGAATTCATGGATTCGGTGGCCATCAATGCCGTCGAGGACGAGCTGCGCATGGGACTCGACCGGAACGCGGCGGGGCTGCTGGTGGCGCGGTCCGACGCCCCGGGCGAACACGCCGGGCACGAGGCGGACATCATGCTGGCCGCCTGCGAAAAGGCCGGGGCCACCGAGGCTTTCCGCACCGACGATCCAGAGGAGGGCGAAGCCTTCTGCGCGGCACGGCGATTCGCCATCCCGGCCGTGGAACGCAAAGGGCCGCTACTGCTCGAGGACGTGGGGGTGCCGCTGCCCCGGCTCGGCGACCTGGTCACCGGCATCGCCGAGATCGCCGCGCACCGGCGGGTGCTCATCTCCGTCATCGCGCACGCGGGCGACGGCAACACCCATCCCCTGATCGTCCACGACCCCGCCGACCCGGAGGAGTCCGAGCGCGCGCACCTCGCGTTCGGCGAGATCATGAACCTGGCCATCGGCCTGGGCGGCACCATCACCGGCGAACACGGCGTCGGCCGGCTCAAGAAGGCCTGGTTACCGGATCAGCTCGGCCCCGATGTGATGGCGCTCACTCGCCGGATCAAGGATGCGCTGGATCCGCACGGGATACTCAATCCCGGCGCGGTCCTCTGACCGGCCCGCCGGAACAATCCACATCACAAGGGAGTTCACACCGGTCATGAGCACCAAGCTGGAACACAATGCCGACGCGACCCGCTACGAGATCTACCTGGACGACACTCTCGCGGGCTACGCCGACTACGCGGAGCGGGTGGACGGCGACACCAAGGTCCGCGACATCCAGCACACCCTCACCTTTCCCGAGTTCCGGGGCCGCGGCGTGGCCGCGCAGGTGGTGGAGTTCGCGCTGAACGACGCGCGCACGGACGGCTTTTCGATCATTCCCACCTGCTGGTACGTCGAGAAGTACATTGGGGAGCACCCCGAATACGCCGACCTGGTGGCCTAATTCGCGCGATGCTGCCGACGCTGCCAGACCCGGAAATGCCGGTCGGCACTGCCCACCATCGCCTCCCCCACCTTCGCCTCGTCGAACCCCGGTAGCGATTGCAGCTTGGCCAGGAACGCGGTGTCGGCGGCCGAGTAGGGCACCACACACCCCTTACCGGTCGCCCCGATCAATACGAAGAACACGTCCCCCGCGAACGGGCCGTCGGCCGCCGTAATGATCCGCACCTCTGCCAATTCGGTCCACGCGACCTCTTCCACCCGTCCGTCGGCCAGTGTGCGCCGGACGAAGGTGTCGTTGATTTCGACTCCGGCCATGGCTCCATAGTGCCCCCGGCATCCCCACCCGAACAGCCCTCGAACCCGCGCTTTACCCGGGGAAGCCGCGAAGAGAAGTTCCGGCGAACCCTCCTGCCGCACATGGACGGCGAGCCGATTACCAGAGCAATCCTTCAGCTACTGAACAGATTTCGCCGCGTCCGCGGCCCGCGCGTCACGCGGCGGTCGAATCTCGCCGATTCACAGGAGATTCCCGGCTAAGTGAAGAACTATCGTTTCAATACTCGGTTAAGGTCCGGAAGTCCCCTGGACACAGGGGTTTTCGACAACAACTGGGGAGAAACAGACCCGATGAAGAAGTCGGTCCTTGCTCGTTCGAGCGCCGGTATCGCCGGAGCCGCTGCCGTGGCCGGGCTCACCCTCGCGATGGCCCCCGCGGCCTCCGCGCAGCTCGCCATCACGACCTCCACGGCCTACTGCGCCGGCACCACCTACACCATCACCTTCCCCGCGGCCGACGCCGCGGCCATGGCCTCGCAGTACGGCGACAACAACTTCGTGCTGGAAGCCACCAACACCACCAGCAACGTCACCTGGTGGTCCGCCGCCGTGGCCTCCACCTCGGGCCAGGACGTGACCTTCCAGTGGACGCCGTCGCAGTCGGTGCCCGCGTCCGCCACCGCGACGGGCTCCTGGAACCTGTTCGTCACCGAGGCCCATGTCGCGGCCACCGCCGAGGGCCCGCTGGCGGTCACCGTCGTGCAGACCGCACCCTCCGGGACCAGCTGCACCCCGTCCACCGGAACCGGCAGCTCGAACTCCATCCCGCTGATCGGCGGCCTGCTCAGCAGCCTGTCCGCGCAGTAGTTCGCAGACGTCCGGCCCGGCACTCCCTCATCTGGGCCGAACGCAACGGAGGCGGCCCCGAGCCCAGCTCGGAGCCGCCTCCCGCATCTATGCCGGATCGGAAAGGGGATCAGCGCAGGATCTGACGCGACATGACGACGCGCTGGATCTGGTTGGTGCCCTCGTAGATCTGGGTGATCTTGGCGTCGCGCATCATGCGCTCCACCGGGAAGTCGGTGGTGTAGCCGGCGCCGCCGAAGAGCTGGACGGCGTTGGTGGTGACCTCCATGGCCACGTCCGAGGCGAAGCACTTGGCGGCCGCGGAGATGAAGCCGAGGTTCTTCTCGCCACGCTCGGCGCGGGCGGCCGAGGTGTAGACCATGAGGCGGGCGGCCTCGATCTTCATGGCCATGTCGGCCAGCATGAACTGGGTGTTCTGGAAGTCGGCGATGGCCTTGCCGAACTGCTTGCGGTCCTTGGTGTAGGCGATCGCGGCGTCCAGGGCGCCCTGGGCGATGCCGACGGCCTGCGCGCCGATGGTCGGGCGGGTGTGGTCCAGGGTCTGCAGGGCGGTCTTGAAACCGGTGCCGGGCTCGCCGACGATGCGGTCGCCGGGGACCTTGCAGTTCTCGAAGTACAGCTCGGCGGTCGGGGAACCCTTGATGCCCAGCTTGTGCTCCAGCGGGCCGACCACGAAGCCCTCGTCGTCCTTGTGGACCATGAACGAGGAGATGCCGTTGGCGCCCTTGTCGGCGTCGGTGACGGCCATGACGGTGTACCAGTCGGACCGCCCGCCGTTGGTGATCCAGCACTTGGAGCCGTTGATGATCCAGCCGTCGCCGTCGGCCTTGGCGCGGGTGCGCATGGAGGCGGCGTCGGAGCCGGCCTCACGCTCGGACAGGGCGTAGGAGGCCATCTTGCCCGCGACGATGTCGGACAGCACCTTGTGCTTGAGCTCCTCGGAGCCGTTCAGGATCAGGCCCATGGTGCCCAGCTTGTTGACGGCCGGGATGAGCGAGGAGGAACCGCAGACGCGGGCGACCTCTTCGATCACGATGCAGGTGGCGACCGAGTCCGCGCCCTGGCCGCCGTAGGCCTCCGGCACGTGCACGGCATTGAAGCCGGCCGCGTTGAGGGCGGTCAGCGCCTCCTCGGGGAAGCGGGCGTTGCCGTCCACGTCCTTCGCGTAGGGGGCGATCTCCTTCTCGGACAGGCCGCGGATGGCCTCGCGCAGCTCGTGGTGGAAGTCCTCGAGCTGGAACAAGTTGAAATCGGGGTTGCCCGCCATGGGGTTCTTCTCCTGGTCTTCGGGGGATCGCCGCTGGTTGCCCAGCATCGCCAACTTGTGCGGCACTCAGTGCCAGTCGAAGTCGAGTATACGCCGCGAAATCGCAATTACGTGCGGGTACCCGCTCACCAATCTGTGGCACGCAGTGTCATTTGCGCCACTGTGGGCATCTCACAGCGCATCGAGGCGACGGGCCAGCAGGTCCGCGACCTGCCGTGGCGAGAGATCCCGGGGAAACACCGCCACCACCATCTCGTCCGAGGCCGGCGCGAGCCCGCGTCCTCCGCGCGGAATCGCCGCCAGCGCCGCCCGCAGATCCGCCGGGCTCGCCGCCGACTCACCCCGGACCATCCGCCGCAGCAGATAGTTGTGGGTAGCCGTCACCGCGGCCGTGAACTGCACCAACTCCAGATCCGCGGTCCCGTGCAATCGCCCGCGCAGATAGTCGGTGAACAACCGCTCGTACCGGAAGACCGTGACGATCTCCCGCTCGCGCAGCGTCGGCACCTGCCGCACCACCCCGTAGCGCCGGGCCGCGATCTCCCGCCACTGCGTGAACCGCTCGAACACCTCGACCACGGCCTCGCACACGGCATCCCACGGATCCCCCTGCGGCGTGCTCTCCAAGAATGCCCGCGCCTGCGCCAGCTGCGACTCGTGATCGGCGAAGACCACGTCCTCCTTGGACCGGAACTGCCGGAAGAAGGTCCGCCGCGAAATCCCCGCCGCCTCCGCGATCTCATCGACCGTCGTTGCCTCGTAACCCTTTTCGGCGAACAGCCGTAGCGCCTGATCCACCACGGTGAGACGGCGCTGGGTCGAATCCGCGTCGGCGCGCGGCCGTGCGGGCTGGTCGGTAGGCATCCGCCAACGGTAGCGACCCGGGCGGGCCGTTCCGCACGCCACGGTCGACGGCGCGCGGAACGGTGAGGTCAGCTCGAGAGAAAGGTGACGTGTCAGCCCAGCAGTTTGGTCCGCAGCGCCTCGTCCTTCTCCAGGACCAGCTCTTCCAGGCTCTGCTGGAAACGTTCCATACGGGAACGCAATTCGGGGTCGGCGGTGGCGAGGATGCGGACCGCGAGCAGGCCGGCATTGCGGGCACCGCCGATGGACACGGTGGCGACCGGGACGCCGGCGGGCATCTGGACGATCGACAGCAGGGAGTCCATGCCGTCGAGGTACTTCAGCGGCACCGGCACGCCGATGACCGGGAGCGGGGTGGCGGAGGCGACCATGCCGGGCAGGTGGGCCGCGCCGCCCGCACCCGCGATGATCACCTTGACGCCGCGGTCGGCCGCGTTCTTGGCGTAGTCGAGCATGCGCTGCGGGGTGCGGTGCGCGGAGACCACGCCGACCTCGAAGCGAATGCCGAACTCGGCCAGGGCTTCCGCGGCCGCCTCCATGGTGGGCCAGTCGGAGTCCGACCCCATGATGAGGCCAACCTGTGCGGTGTCAGTCATGGTGCGGATCCCATCCGTCGGTCCAGATCGCGTGCGACATCCAGTGCGCCGCCCGCTCGGCTTTCTCCCGGGTCTCGGCCACGTCGTCGCCGAGGATATTGATGTGGCCGATCTTGCGGTCGGGGCGTTCGCCCTTGCCGTAGAGGTGCACCTTGGCCTCGGGGATGCGGGCCGAAAGATGGTGCAGCCGTTCGTCCATGGACATCTCGGGGGCTTGCGGCGCACCCAGGATATTGGCCATGACGGTGACCGGGGCCAGCGGCCTGGTGCTGCCCAGCGGGTAGTCCAGGACCGCACGCAGGTGCTGCTCGAACTGACCGGTGCAGGCGCCGTCCATGCCCCAGTGGCCGGAGTTGTGCGGGCGCATGGCCAGCTCGTTGACCAGCAGCTCGCCGGCCTGGGTCTCGAACAGCTCCACGGCCATGGCGCCGGTCACGCCGAGCTCGGCGGCCAGGCGCAGGGCGAGCGCCTCGGCCTCGGTGGCCCTGGCCTCGCTGAGGTCCTGCGCGGGTGCGATGACCACCGCGCACTGGCCGTTGCGCTGCACGGTCTCCACCACCGGCCAGGCGGCGGCCTGCCCGAACGGGGAGCGCGCCACCATGGCCGACAGCTCCCGCTTCAGATCCACCTTGGCCTCGGCCATCAGCGAGACGCCGTGGGCCAGCTGGTCTTCGATGATCGGGGCGGCCTCGGCGGCGTCGGCGGGCATCCACACGCCGCGGCCGTCGTAGCCGCCGCGTACCGCCTTGAGCACGAACGGCCAACCGTGCTCGTCGGCGAAGGTCACCGCGTCGGCGACCGAGGTCACCTCGGTGTAGGCCGGGATCGGCACGCCCAGCTCGGCCAGCTTGCGCCGCATCCGGAGCTTGTCCTGGGCGTAGATCAGCGCCTGCGGCGGCGGCTGCACGTTCACACCCTCGGCGATGAGCGCCTCCAGGTGCGCGGTCGGCACGTGCTCGTGGTCGAAGGTCAGCGCGTAGCAGCCGACGGCGGCCTTGCGCAGCGCGGCCAGATCGTCGTGGCTGCCGAGGACCACGTCCGGCGTCACCTGGGCGGCCGGGTCGTCGGGGCGCTCGGCGAGCACGCGCAGCCGCTGGCCCAGCGCGATGGCCGCCTGATGGGTCATGCGCGCGAGCTGGCCACCGCCGATCATGGTGACGGTGGGCATGGCGGAGGAATCGAAGGAACGGGCGCTCACGCTGCACCATGTTGTCATGACACCCACCGGCTACTGACCCGCGGGTCGCATGACAGGTATCTGCCCCGATTTGTACCGGCCGGACAGCGCATGGATCAGAGACGTAGACTCGCTCCGTGTCATTTGTCGACAAAGTGGTCAACCGCCTGCCCACCCCCCTGCGGGCCCTCGCGGACCGCCATTACGAACTACTCAAGTTCGCGATAGTCGGTGCGACCACGTTCGTCATCGACCTGGGCATTTTCTACGTCCTGAAATGGACGATCATGGACACCAAGCCGACCGTGGCCCGCATCATGTCGGGCACCATCGCGGTCATCGTGTCCTACATCCTCAACCGGGAATGGACCTTCGACAAGCGCGGTGGGCGCGAGAAGCACCACGAAGCGCTGTTGTTCTTCCTGGTCAGCGGAATCGGCGTCGGACTCGCCGCGCTGCCGCTGTGGGTGTCGAGCTACGTGTTCGACCTCCGGCAGCCCAATGTGAGTTTCACCGTCGAGAACATCGCCGACTTCTTCAGCGCCTTCATCATCGGCAACCTGCTGCAAATGGCATTCCGATTCTGGGCCATGAAGCGGTGGGTGTTCCCCGACGAAATGCAGGAACTGCAAACCGAATTCGAGGACCTCGTCAACGAGGCCGAAGATCTCGTCACCGAGAACGAGGAGCAGCTGGGTCACAGCTGAGGGTGACGGTCAGGCGGACGCCGCCCGCCGGACTTTCCCCGATGGTCGCGGTACCGCCGTGCAGGCGGGATTGCTGCGCGACCAGGGCCAGACCCAGACCGCTGCCCGGCGTCGTGCTCGCCCGGTAGAACCGTTCGAAGACGCGCTCCCGATCCGGTGCCGGGATGCCGCGACCGTCGTCGTCGACGGTGAGGACGACGTGATCGTCGTCGCGCCGCGTCGCGATCTCGATGCGCCGCGCCCCGCCGTGCCGGACGGCATTGGTCACCGCATTGTCGACGATCGAACGCAGCCCCGCGGCCAGCCCGCGCAGCACGATGGGCTCCACCGCCTCGGTGTCGATGAGCACGCCGGGATTCGAGCGCCGGGCGTCATCCACCACCTGATCGATGAGCTGTCCGAGTTCCAGATCCCCCCGATCGGATTCGGTGGCCAGATCGCCCACCGCCAGCCGTTCCAGGGCCTGCAGCGTGGCCTCGACCGAACTCTGCGCACTCAGGATCTCGTCGAGGACCTCCGCGCGTTCGGCATCCGACAGCGGCATGGACCGCAGCACCTGCAGGTCGGTGCGCATGGCCGTCAGGGGCGTGCGCAGCTCGTGCGCGGCGGTGGCAGCGAAATCGCGTGCCGTGACCAGTGCTTCGCCGGTGTGCCGGCGCTCGGTCGCGATGCGCCCCAGCAGGGTGTTCATGGCCTCGGCCAATTCCGTCGTCTCGCTGGCCACCGGATGACGCGGGGTCTGCAGGGCCAGCCCCTCTCCCAGCCCGGCCGTCGCCGCGGTCAGCCGCCGCAGCGGGACCACCGCCCGATGCGCGAAATACCAGCCCAGCACCGCCGCCAGCAGCACCGCGGCCAGTCCGATGAGCACGATCCGGATCCGCTGCTGCGCAGCCGAATCCGAGGCCACATCGGTCGGCACGGTCACCGCCACCGGATGGCCGTCGAGCGCCACCGTGCGCGAGTACTCCGGCTCCGGACTGCCCGGCTCGCCGCGCACGATGAGCACCCCGGGTTTCGTGACGGCGGGCAGGCCCGGCTCGGGAGCAGCCGTGCCGCCGGGCACGGGGAGACTCGGCAGCACGGGTTCCGGCAACGACCGGCCGGGTTGCAGCTGGGCGGGGGCGAGCGCGATCGCGCTGACCACCCGGCCGACCTGATTCGCCGCGTCGTTCGGCGCGAACGCGAACAACACCACCGACATGACGGCGACCACCACCGCGGCCGTCGCGGCACTCGCCAGCGCGACCCGGGCGCGCAGCGACACCGGCCGTCGCGGCAGCCTGGTCACGGCTCGGTCCGCAGGACGAAGCCGACGCCGCGCACGGTGTGCACGAGCCGTGGGGATCCGGCGGCCTCGATCTTGCGGCGGAGGTAGGAGACGAACACATCGACCACCTTGGTCTGGGTTTCGAAGTCGTAGCCCCAGACCCGGTCGAGGAGCTGGGCGCGGGAGAAGACCTGCCCCGGCGCCGCGGCCAGCGCGGCGAGCAGATCGAATTCGCGTTTGGTGAGTTCGAGGGGCGTGCCGTCGACCCATGCGCGCCGCGCGCCGGGTGCGATGGTCAGCGGGCCCACGGTGATGTGATCGTCGGTGACGTGGGCCGGGGCGGGCGCGCGGCGCAGCATGGCGCGCAGCCGGGCCACCAGCTCGCCCAGGTCGAAGGGCTTGGTGAGGTAGTCGTCGGCCCCGGCCTCCAGGGCGTCGATGCGATCGGTGACCTCCGCGCGGGCGCTGAGCACGCAGATCGGGATGTCGTTGCCCAGCGAGCGCAGTGCCGTGACGACCTGTACGCCATCCAGATTCGGCATGTTCAGGTCGAGCAGCATGGCCTGCGGGGCATACGCGGCGATCTGGCGGAGCGCGGCGGCCCCGTCTGCCGCGGTTTCGACGTCGAAACCCGACATCCGGAGCCCCCGCGCCACCGAGGACAGCACCCTGACATCGTCGTCCACAATCAGAATCCGGGGACCCGTCACAAGATCAGACGATACTGACGCGAGCTGAGAGCGGAGCCTCAGCGACCCGGGTTCACCACAATGGTCTGCGACGGTTTGCCGGGCGGGATCGCCACGCCCGGATCGCCCGGCTGCACGTTCACCATGCCGGGCGCCGGCAGGCCCGGCTGCAACGGGAGGGCCGGCAAGGCGTTCGGGCCGGGCGGCACACCCGGCTCGGCCTGGCGCACAGTCACATTGCCGTCGCGATCCTTGATGATCAGTACGCCCGGACCGGTGGGGGCGGCCGGGGCGACGGGCTCGTTGCTTCCCGTATCCGCCAGTCCCGCAATCGAATCCGGCGTCGCGGCCTGCGCCGCCGCGGGCAGTACCAGCGCCCCGAGGGCGGCGGTCCCGATGACCGCGGCGGTCATGGTGCAACGGACGGTGAAGATCGGCATGGCGTCTCCTGTTCTCTCACCGGCAATTCGTGCGCCGGTTCCGGTTGACGAATCCGAAGGTAGGAAGCGGATTCTCAGGACCGGCTAACGAACGGTTAGAGAACGGATAGAAGATCAGCGCGGCTCGGTGCCGACCGCGATGGGCCGCGACGCCACCCCCGAAGAGCCGAGGAACACGGCGAACAGGGCGGGGCGGCGACGCTGGAGTTCCAGTCGCCCGCCGTCGGCTTCGATCAGCGCGCGGGCCAGGGCCAGCCCGACGCCGGTGGAGCCCGCCGCCGAGAAGCCGCGGTCGAAGATATGCGGCGCCAGCTCATCTCGCACGCCGTCGCCCTCGTCGGCGACCTCGACGACCACCAGCGGCTCGCGGTCGTCCATGCGGCCCGTCACCGTGCGCACCGACACCGTGCAGGTGCCGCCGCCGTGCATGAGCGCATTGTCGACCAGCACCGCGAGCGCCTCGCGCAGGCGTGAACCGGTCACGGGCGCTTTGAGAGTCGGGTCGCCGAGCAGCACCAGCTTGCGCCCGGCCTCGGCGAAGGGATGCCGCCATTCCGCGACGACACTGCGCAGTTCGGCCACCACCGGCAGCGGATCGCGTTCGGCCGCACCTTCGTCGCGGGAAGCGCGGACCAGTTCGTCGATGGCGTCGGTGAGCCGATCCACCTGTGCCATGGCCTCTTCCGCCTCGTGCACCACCGCCGGGTCCGCGTGCGCGGACAGCTCGTCCAGGCGCAGGCGCACGGCGGTGAGCCGGCTGCGCAGCTGATGCGAGACATCGGCGACCAGGGCGTGCTCGCGCTGCAGCCGGCCCGCGATTTCCACTGTGGCCGAATCCAGGACGTCGGATACCCGGTCCAGTTCGGTGATGCCGTGGCGGCGCGGATCGGCGCGGAAGTCGCCCATGGCCAGCCGCGCCGCGCGGGCCGCCACGTCCCGCAGCGGGTCGGCCACCCGGCGCGCGGTCACCACCGCCACCGCGATGCCCGCGCCCAGCGAGATGAGCACCAGGCCCAGCACCGCGCCGAGCGCCTGCCGCTGCATGGAATGCATTGGGGCCGAGGGCACTTCCAGCCGCAGCGAGCCGTCGGTGCCCATCGACCAGGACTCCGACAGCGGATCGCGCACCGTGTCCGCGCCGATGTCGACCTTCTTGTTGGGCTCGGTCGGCGTCGGATAGATGATGGTCAGCTTGCCGTTGGCGGGAATCAGCAGCCGTACCGCCTTGGTGTCCAGCTCGCCGTACACCACGCCGTCGCGCTCCTGCCGCGTCACCTCCTCGGAGATGCCGTTGAGCCGGTTGCGCAGTTCATTGCGGTTGATGTCCTCGACCCACTTCCAGGCCGTGAACGCCAGCGGCACACCGAGAACCAGAGTGGTGAGAGTCAAGGCGGCCACCATGGACAGCAGGATCCTGCGTCTCATCGTCGAGATGCCTCGCTTCGCCGGGTTTTCGGGGTTCGGACGCGCGCGGAACAGCACAACAGAAGGATTTCGAACTGAGCGGCTAGTCGGTATTGAACCGGAAGCCTACGCCGCGGACGGTCACGATACGCCGCTCGGCCACCGGCCCCTCGTCACCGATCTTGCGGCGCAGCCACGACATGTGCATGTCCAGGGTCTTGGAGCCGCGCAGATCGGCGTCACCCCACACCTCGCGCAGGATCATCTCACGCGAGACCACCTGCCCGGCCCGGTCGATGAGCACCTTCAGCAGCTCGTACTCCTTGTTCGCCAGGTTCACCTCGATGCCGTTCACCAGCACCCGCCGCGCGGCCGGCTCCAGCCGGATGCCGCCCACCTCCACGGCCTCGTCCCCGATTCCGCTGCGGCGCAACAACGCCCGCACCCGGGCCAGCAGCTCGGCCAGCCGGAACGGCTTGCCCACATAGTCGTCCGCGCCGGCGTCCAGGCCGACCACGAAGTCCACCTCGTCGGTGCGTGCGGTGAGCATGAGCACGGCCAGCTCGGCGCCGCGCGCCCGCACCTGACGGCACACCTCGAGCCCGTCCATACCGGGCAGGCCGAGGTCCAGGATCAGCAGGTCGTGACCACCCTCGAGGGCCCGTTCGAGCACGGCGGGACCGTAGCTCTCCACGGTCACCGAATAGCCTTCACGGCCCAGCGCCCGCGACAGCGGGGCGGCGATGGCCTCGTCGTCTTCGGCCAGCAGTACTGCGGTCACGGCACCAGACTACGGGTACGCCCCGGCGGATCCGTAGAAGCCGCCACCGTTCGGATTGTTCTGCACCACATCGAAGACCTGGCGATAGAGCAGCGCGTGCACCTGCTGCACATGCGGAATGTCGTCGTACTCCAGCGGATCCTCCGACGACGAACCGATGATCAGCGTGCCGGTACCCAGCATGCGATCGAACAACCCATGGCGGAACTGCACATTCGAGATCCGGTTCATCGGAATGTCGATGCCGGTGTGGGTGAGCACGCCCTGCCGGATCAGCACCCGCCGATCGGTCACGATGAAATGCGTCGACTTCCACCGGATCAGCGGAGCGACGCTGCGCCACACCACGATCCCCAGCCACAGCGCCAGAATGCCGAGCAGCAAACCGGTCTGGAGGGTGCCGCCGGTATTGCGCGCCGTCACCCCCGCGGCGAATCCGGCCAACGCGGTGATCAGGATGAAAGTCACGGCGGGCCAGAACAACATCTTCCAGTGCGGATGGCGGTGCAGCAGCAGCACCTCTTCGGGTGCCAATGCCTCCTCCGGATAACCCATGCCGAAACCCTATCGCGGCCGGATGCCGGAATGCCGCTCGGCGACCTGCGGGCCAGGGCACAATCGTGCGGTTGCCGGTACCATCGGCAGGCACGAGTTGCCTTTCTTCCTAGTTGTACCGCGCAAGACCTTCAGGGTTGTCCCGAGCAGGACCATCCGGCTTCGCCGGTGATCGTCGACAGCAGGCTCTACCCGGTTGTGCAAGACACAGGAGGCGTGTGTGACCCGAGAGTTGACGCAGTTCCAGATACTTCGTGAGCTCGAACCCGTCGCCGAGGCGAATCTGAATCGGCATCTGTCGATGGCCAAGGAATGGCACCCGCACGACTACGTGCCGTGGGAGCAGGGCCGCAATTTCGCCGCCATGGGCGGCGAGGACTGGGATCCCTCGCAGTCGCGGCTGACCGAGGTCGCCAAGATCGCGATGATCACCAATCTGCTCACCGAGGACAATCTGCCCTCGTACCACCGTGAGATCGCCGAGAACTTCTCGCAGGACGGCGCCTGGGGCACCTGGGTCGGTCGCTGGACCGCCGAGGAGAACCGGCACGGCATCGTCATGCGGGACTACCTGGTGGTCACCCGTGGCGTGGATCCGGTGGCGCTGGAACAGGCCCGCTTGATCCACATGACCAATGGCGTGCGGTCGCCCGGTGATTGGGGCGGCTTCCTGGAGAATGTCGCGTACGTGACCTTCCAGGAGCTGGCCACCCGGGTGAGTCACCGCAATACCGGCCAGGTCTGCAACGACCCCATCGCGGACCGCATGCTGCAGCGCATCGCCGCCGACGAGAACCTGCACATGATCTTCTACCGCACCCTGTGCGCGGCCGGCCTGGACCTGGCGCCCGACCAGGCGGTGGCGGCCATCACCAAGGTGCTCACCCATTTCGTGATGCCCGGCCACGGTATGCCGAACTTCCGCCGCAACGGGGTCATGATGGCCAAGCACGGCATCTACGACCTGCGCCAGCACCTGGAGGAAGTGGTCGGTCCGGTGCTGAAGAATTGGAATATCTTCGAGCGCAACGACTTCGGGCCGCGCGGCGAGAAGGCGCGCGAAGAGCTGGCCGCCTATCTGGACAAACTGGGCCAGGACGTCGTCAAGTTCGAGGAACAACGCGACCGCATGCTCGCCCGGGAAGCCGCCCGCGACGAATTGCAAAGGGTCTGACACCAGGGGGACGTTGTGTGCGATTGAAATAAATTCGGTTCGCTAAGGTGTCCCCCAGTGTGACGAGAGGAAATCCGTTGGGGGATGGCTACCTGGGCCGATACCGCCTCGACGAACTGCTCGGCAGCGGCGGGTCGGCGGAAGTGTGGCGTGCGCACGACACCGTGGCGGATCGCACCGTCGCGCTCAAAATGCTGGCACCCGTCCTGACCGCCGATCCCGAATACCGGCGGCGCTTCGAGCGGGAGGCCCGGGCCGCCGCACTGCTGCACGGACCGCACGTGGTGCCGGTGCACAGCTACGGCGAACTCGAGGGCCGGCTGTACATCGATTCGGAATTCGTGGACGGCCTCGATATCGAGGCCCTCCTCGAATGGGAGGGCCCGATGGCCGCGGACGCGGCCGTGGACCTCATCTCCCAGGTCGCCTCCGCGCTCGACGACGCCCACGCCGCCGGGCTGATCCACCGGGACGTCAAGCCGCAGAACATCATCGTCGCCCCCGACGACGTCGCCTACCTCATCGACTTCGGCACCGCCCTGCAGGACGGCCAGAGCGCCATCACCCAGACCGGCATGCTGGTCGGCACCCCCGCCTACATGGCGCCGGAACGGTTCGAGGGCGCCGCCTCACCGAGCTCCGACATCTACTCCCTGGGCTGCGTCCTCTACGAATGCCTCACCGGGCAGCGGCCCTTCCGGGTGCGTAATCCGGCGCAGCTCATGCGCGCCCACCTCGACCTCGCGCCCAAGCCGCCGTCCACCCTCGACGAGACCGTTCCGGCCGCCCTCGACGCCGTCGTCCTGCGCGCCCTGGCCAAGAATCCCGGCGAACGGTATTCCACCGCAGGCGAATTCGCCGCCGCTGCCAAGGCCGCCCTCACCGCGCCCGCCGTCCCGGCCGAGCCCGGTCCCGAGGCACAGGTGACCGTGGTAATCCCCAACCCGGCCGACACCGACGCGCGCACCACCGCCCTCCCGCGCCCGGTACCCGCTGTCGGAATCCCGGCCGGAATGGACGTCGGTACGGTCGCGCTGTCCAAGGAAGCCGATCTGGATCTGCCCGCTCGCCGCTGGACCCGGCGGCGACTGCTCGCCGCCGCGGGCTTCACGGCCGCCGCCACCGCCATCGCGATCGGCGCCGCGTTGTTCACGAGCCGGGCCGCGGAACTGCAGCCCGAGCAGCGCGCCCGGACCTCGGCCGTGCCGACCACGAAAGTTCCTGTCCAGGCGGCGCTTCCACCGACCACCGAGCCGATGACCGAACCTCCCGAGGACCCCGCGGCCGAATCCGTCACACCGATGCCGGACGACACACTGGCCCCCGCCGAACCGCCGACCATCGACGCCGGCCCGCGGCTGCCCGGACTCGAGATCCCCGGTCCCGGTCTGCCCGGTCCAGGCTTCACCCTTCCGGGCTTCCCCGGGCCCGCCGGCAGCAACCGCCACGGCGGCCGCCCGCACGGACAGAACAGCCAATAGTCCTCGCGCCGAACCTGTTCGGGGGCCGGCGCGAATCAGGTTGCGGGAAACGCGTTTCTGTCAGTACTCGGCGCGGAGGTGGGTGACATCGCCCGCCGAGACGGCGCGATCACCGATCAGCAGCCTGCCGTATTCGTCGATGCCCGTGGCAATTCCGGTGAGCACCTCCCCACCGGGCAGCTCCGCGCGTACCTGCGCGCCGAGAGTGGCGCACCGTTCGCGATAGGCCGCCGACAGCTCGGCGATATCCCAGCCGGACGCCTCCCAGGCGGTGAAGCGGCGGGCGAACTCGCGCAGCATCGCCTGCACCAGCACCGTGCGATCGATCTCGGGAGCCCCGGCCAGCAGCAGGGACGTGGCGTGCGGGACAGGCAGTTCGGCCTCGGTGAGGGATACGTTCAGCCCGACCCCGACCACCACCGCCAGGTCCGCACCCGCGGCGGCGATCTCGGCCAGGATCCCGGCCAGCTTGCGGCCGTCCACCAGCACGTCATTGGGCCACTTGAGCACCGCCTTCACCCCGGCCGCCGCGCGCACCGCGTCCACCACGGCCACGCCGGTGAGCAGCGGCAGCCAGCCCAGCACGGCGGGATCGATCCCCCGCACCCGCACCAGCAGCGACATGGCGATCTGCGCCCGTGCGGGGCTCACCCACCGCCGGTCGTGGCGTCCGCGGCCGTGCTCCTGCGACTCGGCGATCAGCACCAGCCGATCGGCACTCGAATCCGCGGCCCGCGCAACCAGATCCGCATTGGTCGACCCGGTCGACTCGACCACCTCGACGGCCGAGAAGAAACCCAGCTCGGGCACCTCGGCAACACTCCGGCCCAGCACGTCAACATCCAGCGGCGACCTGTCCATGCACCGCACGCTACTCCCCCGCCCGCATCCACACGGCAACGACAAGGGGCGGGTCCGGATCGGACCCGCCCCTTCTCGCCCGGCGGGCTACCGCGGCGCGGACACCGCCTGCAGCATGCCCGCCAGGGCCTCGAACAGGCCCGTGAGTACATGCTCGGAAATGTCCTCTCGCGCAGGCTCGGCCGCGTCGGACTCGGCGTCGGCGGACACGAGTACCGGGGTACCCGCGCCCGCCACCGGGGTGCCCGGGACCGGCATCGCCCCGCCCGCGCACGGCATCTCCGCGTACGCAGGGGCGGCGGCGTCCCCCGTCGATTCGCCGCCACCCCCGGTACGGCCGTCGCCCGCGAGCGGAGCGGTGCGCCCGCCGCCGCCCGCGCCGTCGTCGTCCGAGGTTTCACTGAATTCCGGATCGGTCACTGTCGGCTCCGGATCACGGATCCGCCACGCGGTGAACGATGCCGCCGCTGCCCGATCTGCTTGGTGTTCACTCCAGCTCCACATAACCGCCTCCCCAGGTCGTCGGTTTCGGATGCGACTCCAGAGTGACCCACGACCGGGGCCGAGCACGACCGGTTTTTCGGGTGCGGACGGCATCAGGGCTGGTAGATAAGGACTTTCACGACAAGGATCGGTGTCCGGACCGGACAGCGGGACGGGTCCGGCGGCTCGGATTCAGGCGTCGACCGGTTCCAGGCCGAGGGCGCCCGCAGTGAACCGGCGCACGGTCACCAGGCCGTCCGCCAGCGCGGCGTCGTATCCCGCACGGGCCCAACCGGTCACGGTCGCGGTGCCGTCGGCATTGGGCCGCACACCGATCTCGGCGACCATCTCCGCGGTGGTGGGGATGCACACCGCCCACGAGAAGTGGGTCTCCTCGGCCCATTCGGCGCTGCGCCGGGCCACATAGCCGGGCTCGGTGATGCCGGCGTCGGCCAGGGCGGGCCGGTCGTCGATGCGCTCGTCCGCCCGCAGGGCACGCAGATACCAACTGCCCGCATTGATCTCGATGGGCTCCATCAGTCCTCCGATCCCCGATCCAGTCGCCGCTGCCGCCGCCGCTCCCGGTGCTCCCGCCGCTGCCGCGGATTGCCGCCGCCGTACAGCACCGCGCCCGCCAGCGGGATCAACAGGAACATCCACCACTGGTGGGTCACGAAGAACAGGATCAGCGCGATGATCGGGACGACCGGCATCACCCGACCACGCCAGTGCGCACCGAACCGCGACTCCCGTTGCGCCGGAACGCTCTTCTCCGCCACCGGCTCCGGCAGATCGGTGAACACCCGCTCGAGGTCACCGCGCGTCAGGGCGGCGGCCACGACCCCACTGCGCTCGTCGAACTCCGCGACGCTGAGCCGCCCCGCCGCGAAATGATCGGACAGCCGCTTCATCGCGTCCTCACGCTCGGCGGTGCCAATACGGATCTCGGGTGGTTCAGCCATGCCATGACATTAGCGCGAGTGGCCGCCCACCTGCAGGTGAGCGGCCACTCGGCGACTTGCGTTGCGCTACTTGATGCGAATTGTGTTGCGCTACTTGATCTCGGCCAGGACGGTGCCCTGGGTGATGGCGGCGCCCGCCTCCACCGAGAGACCCGTGATGACACCGGCCTTGTGGGCGGTGACCGGGTTCTCCATCTTCATGGCCTCGAGCACGACCACCAGGTCGCCCGCCTCGACGGACTGGCCCTCTTCGACCGCGACCTTGACGACGGTGCCCTGCATCGGGGCGGTCACGGCGTCACCGGAGGCGGCACCGGCGCCCGCGCCACCGCGCTTGCGCGGCTTCGGCTTCTTGCGCACCGCACCACCCACGCCATTGCCGGAAGCGGCCGTGCCGACCGAGAACTGGCCCGGCAGCGACACCTCGAGGCGACGGCCGCCGACCTCGACGACCACCTTCTGGCGCGGCGCCTCGTCCTCGTCCTCGATGGGCTGGGCACCGGCGTAGGGCTCGATGTGGTTGTCCCACTCGTTCTCGATCCACTTGGTGTAGACGTCGAACTTGGTGCCGTCACCGACGAACGCCGGGTTCTCGACAATGTGGCGGTGGAACGGGATGACCGTGGCCAGGCCCTCGATCTGGTACTCGTCGAGCGCGCGGGCGGCACGCTGCAGCGCCTGCTCACGGTTCTCGCCGGTGACGATCAGCTTGGCGAGCATGGAGTCGAACTGGCCGCCGATGACCGAGCCCTCGACCACACCGGAATCGACACGCACACCGGGGCCCGCGGGCTCCTTGTACACGACGACCGGGCCGGGGGCGGGCAGGAAGCCGCGCCCGGCGTCCTCACCGTTGATGCGGAACTCGAAGGAGTGGCCGCGCGGGGTCGGGTCCTCCTTGATGGACAGCTCGTGACCCTCGGCGATGCGGAACTGCTGGCGCACCAGGTCGATGCCCGCGGTCTCCTCGGTGACCGGGTGCTCGACCTGCAGACGGGTGTTCACCTCGAGGAACGAGACGGTCTCGCCCTGCACCAGGTACTCCACGGTGCCGGCGCCGTAGTAACCGGCCTCCTTGCAGATCCGCTTGGCGGACTCGTGGATCTTGGAGCGCACCTCGTCGGACAGGAACGGCGCGGGGGCCTCCTCGACGAGCTTCTGGAAGCGACGCTGCAGCGAGCAGTCACGGGTGCCGGCGACCACGACATTGCCGTGCTTGTCGGCGATGACCTGCGCCTCGACGTGGCGCGCCTTGTCCAGGTACTGCTCCACGAAGCATTCGCCGCGACCGAAGGCGGCGATGGCCTCACGGGTGGCGGACTCGAACAGCTCGGGGATCTCCTCGATGGTGTGCGCGACCTTCATGCCGCGACCGCCACCACCGAAGGCGGCCTTGATGGCCACCGGAACGCCGAACTCCTTGGCGAACGCCACGACCTCGTCGGCGTTCTTGACCGGGTCCTTGGTGCCCGCGGCCATCGGCGCGTTGGCGCGCTCGGCGATGTGGCGGGCGGTGACCTTGTCACCCAGGTCGCGGATCGACTGCGGCGAGGGGCCGATCCAGATCAGCCCGGCGTCGATCACGGCCTGCGCGAAATCGGCGTTCTCGGAGAGGAAGCCGTAGCCGGGGTGGATGGCGTCCGCGCCGGCCTTGGCGGCGGCGTCGAGGATCTTGTCGAACACCAGGTACGACTCGGCCGAGGTCTGGCCGCCCAGGGCGAAGGCCTCGTCGGCGAGCTTGACGAACGGCGCATCGGCGTCCGGTTCGGCGTATACGGCCACACTGGCGATACCGGCGTCCTTGGCGGCCCGGATCACGCGCACGGCGATCTCGCCTCGGTTGGCTACGAGGACCTTTGTGATCTGCGCGTTGGCATGGTTGGGCACTGAGCCTCCTGTGCTCTGGATACTTTCGTCTGTCGGCAGTGTAGGCATCGTGCCAACAATCACCGAACCGAGGATAGGGCTACCGAAGAGTAGGCCCGAAGAGTGAGCAATGCGACTCTTCGAACGGCCTTTTTTAGAACCTGTTCTACCAGACTCTCCCGCGACCTTCTCCTGTGCATACCCCGGGAGGGGCGCGGGCGTTACGAGCTTGCCACGACCGCGGGCGGCTCGCCGGGTTCTTCGCCGATCACGATGGGCGCACCGACCGCATTGGCCCACTCGGTCCAGGAGCCGTCGTAGTTGCGCACACCGGGCACGCCCAGCAGATACGTCAGCACGTACCAGGTCAGCGCGGACCGTTCGCCGACCCGCGAGTAGACCAGCGGCGCGGCGCCGGTGACCACCGCGCCGTAGATGACATCGAGCTCGGCCCGCGGCCGGAAGCGCGCGTCGGCGCCAACCGAGGAGGTCCACGGAATATTGACGGCGGTGGGAATGTGGCCCGCGCGCAGCGCCTGTTCCTCGGGGCGATCGAGAACGACCAGCTCCCCGGTGTACTCGCCGAACCCGCGGGCATCGATGAGCGGGCCGCCGAAGTGCGCGAGCACGTCCTGACGGAACGCGCGGGTGGACTTGTCGTCACGATCGGCCACCGGATAGTCGCCCAGCCCGGCCGCGGGCACCTCGAAGGTGGTGTCGCGGGCCTCGGAGATCCAGGCGTCGCGGCCGCCGTCCAGCAGGCGCACGTCCTCATGCCCGAAGAGGGAGAACACCCACAGGGTGGCGGCCGCGGTGCCATTGGATTTGTCGCCGTAGATGACCACGGTGTCGTCGCGCTCGATGCCCTTGACCCGCATCAGGTCGGCGAAGGCCACGCCGTCGACGACGTCACGGGTGCGGGGATCGATCAGCTCGGTGCGCCAGTCGATCTTGATGGCGCCGGGCACATGCCCGATGTCGTATAGCAATATGTCTTCGTTGGACTCGATGATCTTGAGTCCCGGCGTGCCGATGTTTGCCGATAGCCACTCTGTGGTTACTAGTCGGTGAGGATGTGCGTAGGAGCCGAACGAGTGATGCGGATCCGGAGCGACGGGCACGTTGTGGTCCTTCACGCGTGGTGGGTTAGGTATTGGCGGTTCGAATCTCGACACCGATCGTAGGCATATGGCGGTTACGTAACTCGTTTCAGATCACGAATCGGATGATTGAGCGAATTAAGCGCAGCTTCATCCGATAAAGTCTCTCGAGAGGAGGGGTGAGCTATGTCCGATTCTTGGCCGCGACGGCGACTGCTTGCGATCCTACGTGGCGCCAGCGAGCCTCTCGACGCCCAGGAACTGGCACGTGTCACCGGACAACATGTGACAACGGTGCGTTTTCATTTGGACGTCCTAACCCGGGAATCGCTGGTCCGCCAATTTCAACAGCCGCCACGCGGCCGCGGTCGCCCGCGCATCGGCTATACCGCTGTACAGCGATCGGTGGGTTATCAGGAATTGGCGCAGGTGCTCGCCGATCAGCTGGGCAGCGATCCGCGCCGGCGCTCCGAGGCCGCCATCGCGGCCGGGCGCGCCTGGGGCTCGAAACTGGAAGCGGCGGACCAGCCCATCGAAACGCTGGAAGACGCCAAGGACCTCACCGTCACCCTGATGTCGGAGCTCGGCTTCGCCCCCGAACGCGACCAGGCCGGCGAGACCGAAGAGTCGGCCCTGATCCGCATGACCGCCTGCCCACTACGCGAACTGGCCCGCACCCACTCCGAGGTGGTGTGTGGCGTGCACCTGGGACTCATGCGAGAAGTACTGGACCGCAACGGCGGCCGCGAGAGCGTGACCGTGCGCCTACACCCGTTCGTGGAACCCGAACTGTGTGTCGCCCGTCTGGAACTACTGCAGGGGCGCGCCGGCGAGGCCGGGCGCGAGGAGGGTCAGGCCGAGTCCGGCGAGCCTCGGCTAGCGCCCTCGACCGGCCGTACCGCACCGCAACTGCGGACCGCCACCGACCCACAGCTGCGCAATACCGACGCCTACTTCGGCCAGTAGCCGGCGCACCAGCGGCAGGCCGATACCGATCACACTCGACGGATCACCGTCGATCTTGTCCACGAACCAGCCGCCCAGGCCGTCCAGGGTGAAGGATCCGGCCACCTGCAGCGGCTCCCCCGTCGCGATGTACGCGTCGAGTTCATCGGGTTCGGGCTTGGCGAAATGCACCGTGGTGGAACTACAGTCGGCCGCCTCGGCGGTGACCTCACCGGCACGCAGCCGCAGCACGCAGTGCCCGGTGAGCAGATCGGCGCTCCGCCCGGCCATCTCGGCCCAGCGCGCGCGGGCGACCTCGGGGGTCAGGGGTTTGCCCTGGAGTACGCCGTCCACGAGCAGCATCGAATCGCAGCCCACCACAACGGAATCGGCGAAGGCGGGATCGGCCGCCAGCTGACCGGCGATCTCACGTGCCTTGGCGCGGGCCAGTTCGATGACGACACGATCGGGTGCGGTATCCGCGGGCAGCGCCGCGGCCACCGCGTCCTCGTCCACATGGGACACCCGGACGACCGGCTCGACGCCCGCATTGCGCAGGACGCCGAGCCGGGCCGGAGATTGAGACGCTAGTACGAAGACGGTCACAGGCCGTCAGTCGCGCAGGTGCGACAGCGCCGGAAAAGCGTAGGGCGAGAAGGGCGAAGAGCCGCGGTGCATCAGGGTCGGCACACCCCAGTTGTCGGCCGGGCCGGTCTCGGCCGGCGCGGCCGCGGCGCTCGCGGACGCGGCGGCGAACACGGTGATCAGGGCGGCGAGCTCGAGGTCGGTCGGGTTGCCCTTCAGGACCCGGATGACCGGGTCGGTGCTCGACGGTGCGACCTCGGTGACGGCCGTGTCGACGGCGTCCGCCAATTCATCGACGGTTGCTAGATCCAGTTCGGCGGCGCGCAGTACTTCTTCATCGGCCATGGTCGTCACAGCGCCAGTCCTCCTGTCCGTTCGCCGCAGGGTGTGCGGCGCATTCGTGGCCCCTGTTTGTCCGGGCCGCAAACGGTATTCGATACAACCCTCGACGGCGAGGGCCATTCCTGAACATCTTCGCTCGGATGAGGCGATCGTGCGCGGTACGAGACCTTTGTCCCATTCGACAGTGTGCGCCCCACACCGCGCATATCGCACTATCAGAGCGGAATGTTGCCGTGCTTCTTCGGCGGCAGGGACACCATCTTGCGTTCCAGCAGCCGCAGCGCCGACACGATCTGGCCGCGGGTGTGCGAGGGCGGGATGACCGCGTCGACGTAGCCGCGCTCGGCCGCCACGTACGGGTTCACCAGGGTGTCCTCGTACTCGTTCTGCAGCTCCAGGCGCAGTGCGTCGACGTCGTTGCCCTCGGCGGCCGCGGTCTGCAGCTGCTTGCGGTAGACGAAACCGACGGCGCCCGAGGCGCCCATGACGGCGATCTGCGCGGTCGGCCACGCCAGGTTCACGTCGGCGCCCATGTGCTTGGAACCCATGACGTCGTAGGCGCCGCCGTAGGCCTTGCGGGTGATGATTGTGATCTTGCCCACAGTGGCCTCACCGTAGGCATAGAGCAGCTTGGCGCCGCGCCGGATGATGCCGTTGTACTCCTGGCCGGTGCCGGGCAGGAAGCCGGGCACGTCGACCAGGGTGATGATCGGGACGTTGAAGGCGTCGCAGGTGCGCACGAAGCGTGCGGCCTTCTCCGAGGCGTCGATGTCGAGGCAGCCCGCGAACTGGGAGGGCTGGTTGGCGACGAAACCGACACTGCGGCCGTCGATCCGGGCGAAGCCGACGATCACGTTCATCGCGCGCTCGGCCTGGACCTCGAGGAACTCCTCGTCGTCCACCAGGCGCTTGATGACCTCGTGCATGTCGTAGGGCTGGTTCGGCGAGTCCGGGACGATGGTGTCCAGCTCGAGGTCGGCCTCGGTGAGGTTCTCCTCGATGGCGCCCGCGGCGGCGGTGGCCGGGAAGCGCGGGGCCTCGGCGCGGTTGTTGCTGGGCAGGTAGCTCAGCAGGTCGCGGACGTAGTCCAGGGCGTCCTGCTCGCCGGAGGCGACGTAGTGCGCCACACCGGACTTCACCATGTGGGTGTGGGCGCCGCCCAGCTCCTCCATGGTGACCTCTTCACCGGTGACGGTCTTGATGACGTCGGGACCGGTGACGAACATCTGCGAGGTCTGGTCGACCATGACCACGAAGTCGGTCAGCGCGGGCGAGTAGACGTGACCGCCGGCGGCCGGGCCCATGATCAGCGAGATCTGCGGGATGACACCCGAGGCCTGGATGTTGCGGTGGAAGATCTCACCGTAGAGACCCAGGGAGACGACGCCTTCCTGGATGCGCGCGCCGGCGCCCTCGTTGATGCCGATCAGCGGGCGGCCGGTCTTGAGCGCCAGGTCCATGACCTTGACGATCTTCTCGCCGTAGACCTCACCGAGGGAACCACCGAAGACGGTGACGTCCTGGGAGAAGATGCAGACGTCGCGGCCGTCGATGGTGCCGTAGCCGGTGACCACGCCGTCGCCCAGCGGACGCTGGTTCTCCAGGCCGAAGTTCACGCTGCGGTGGCGGGCCAGGGCGTCGAGTTCGACGAACGAGCCTTCGTCCAGCAGGGCGAGGATGCGCTCGCGCGCGGTCATCTTGCCCTTGGCGTGGACCTTGTCGACCGCGGCCTCACCCATCGGGTGCTTGGCCTCTTCCAGCCGATTGCGCAGATCAGCCAGTTTGCCGGCGGTGGTGTGGATATCAGGGGCGCCCGCCGACCCCGGCGAAGGCTGCTGCTGGACACTCGTCATGACGGGGAGTGTAACCAGTACCAGACCCCCTCCGTAATCCAGACGGGGCTACTCGCGAGTACGGTTATTGGCTACCCGCCAGTAGAAAGCCGCAGGTAGAGCACGCGATTCGATCACCGCACCGGCGCGACTCGAACGCTGTTCAATAGCAAATTCCCCCAGTCATCCCGGCCCGGTTTTGGCCGGGTCCACACACCGCGGGCCGGCGGGATTCCGGCCCGCGCGCGCCCCGGAAAGCCGAGGGGCTCAACGCATGACGCCGGTGTGGCCGGTCGAGTATCTGCCCGGCTGGGGCCAGATGGTGAGACCGTGCGGGCCGCGGCCGACGGGGATGCGCGCCAGCAGTTTCCACTCGACGATGTCGATGGCGTAGACCTCGCTGTTGTTGCGGCCGGAGACCCAGAAGACGCGGCCGTCGGCGGAGAGATTTCCCATATCCGGACTGCCGCCGCCGGGGATCCGCCACTTGCTCGCCAGCTGCCCGGTCGCGAAGTCCAGGACCGAGATGCTGCCCTCCTTGCGGTTGGTGATGAGCATCTGCTTGGAGTCGCGGGTGACGTAGAGACCGTGGGTGCCCGCGCCGGTTGCGATGAAGCCGGTGTTGTCGAAG
This sequence comes from Nocardia sp. NPDC059154, assembly GCF_042755705.1. NCBI lineage: Bacteria > Bacillati > Actinomycetota > Actinomycetes > Mycobacteriales > Nocardiaceae > Nocardia > Nocardia sp. NPDC059154. Next base: position 55,976 of record NZ_JBHZCS010000045.1, on the reverse strand, counting down.
GTCTTGGCATCGAAGACGTAGATGCCGTTGGCCATCATGTCGGCCACGTAGAAGGTGCGGCCATCGGGTGCGAGCTTGACGTCCTGCGGCATGCCGGAGCGGCCGCCGGGCAGGTCGATCATGCGCAGCAGGCGCAGGCCCGCGATGTCGACCACGGCCAGGCGCCCGCCGAATTCGCAGCTGACCAGGGCGGTGCGGCCATCGGCGGTGAAGTCCATGTGGTTGACGCCCGGGCAGTCGGGGACCGCGATGTCGTGCAGCTTCTCCCAGCTGTGCGGGTCGTAGAAGTCCAGGGAGCGGTCGGCCTCGGCGACGACGAGGGCGTACTTGCCGTCCGGGGTGAAGTACATGTTGTACGGATCGCGGACCGGGATGGGGTCGCCTGCCTCGCCGGTGCGGGGGTCGATGGGCAGCAGGCTGCCGCTGCCGATGGGGAGATCGTTGTTGGCGTAGAGCATCTGCATGTCGTAGGAGGGGACGACGTGCTGGGGTTCGCGGCCACCGGCCGGAAGGGTGTCGATGACCTGGAAGGTGTCCGGGTCGATGACGGTGATGGTGTCGGATTCGCTGTTGGGGACGTAGACACGGGTGGGCTGATCGGCCACGGCGGGACCGAGTTCGCGGGTGGCCGCGTAGATGTCGTCGGGCGAGAGCGGCGGCGGCATGCCGGGTAGCAGGTCCGGCGCCACCGCCGCACCGGGCGGGGTGGCCGGGGGCGCGGAAGGGCGCGGCACGGTGACCGCACTACCACTCGAGCAACCGGCCAGCATTGCGATGGAGATGACCAGACCCAGACGTGCACGGCGCGCGATCACAGGGCGCACCGTGCCAGGGCGGCATTGCGGTGAGCTGACATGTCGTCGAATAGTAGGCGGCGACATGGAGGTTCGCGGCGCGATCACGGAGTGTCGCTCCGCGCCACGCGTTTCGGGCAAAAGCGACTATTCAGCAAACGCGGGCAACTCGGACCCAACCGGTCGGGTTGCGGCTCAGGCCAATACGCGTCCGAGGCCGTCCACGGCCTCATCCAGCTCCGCCTCGGTTACCGTCAGCGGCGGCCGGAAACGAATGCCACGCTCGCCGGTGCCGAGGATCAGGATGCGCTCCTGCTCGCGCAGCCGGTTCACCACCTCGTTGCGCAGCTCCGGGGTCGCCAGGGTGATGGCGCACATCAGGCCGCGGCCGCGCGGATCGGTGACTTCCGCATGGGCCGTGGACAATTCGGTCAGCCGGGTGAGCAGGTACGGGCCCAGCTCCCGGGCTCGGCCCACCAGATCCTCGTGCTCCATCACCTCGAAAACCCGCCGGGCCCTGACCATGTCGGCCAGATTGCCGCCCCAGGTGGAGTTCAGGCGCGAGCTGACATGGAAGACATTGTCGGGCACCTCGTCCACCCGGCCGCCCGCCATGATGCCGCAGACCTGGGTCTTCTTGCCGAAGGCCACGACATCCGGCTCGAGGCCGAGCTGCTGGTAGGCCCACACGCTGCCGGTCATGCCGACGCCGGTCTGCACCTCGTCGAGGATGAACAGCGCGTCGTGCTCGTGGCACATCTGCTGCATCGCACGCAGGAACTCCGGGCGCAGATGCCGGTCGCCGCCCTCTCCCTGAATCGGCTCGGCAATGAAACACGCTATGTCGTAGGGGTTTTCGGCGAAGACGCGGTGCGCCTGGTCGAGCGCGTGCCGCTCGGCGGCCTCGATGTCGGGATGATCGGGTCCGACATACGGGGTGTCGATGCGGGGCCAGTCGAACTTGGGGAAGCGCGCGGTCTTGACCGGGTCGGTGTTGGTGAGCGAGAGCGTGTAGCCGGTGCGGCCGTGGAAGGCTCCGGTCAGGTGCAGCACCTTGGTGCCGAGTTCACCTGGGCGCCCGTGCATTTCGTTGTGGCGCGACTTCCAGTCGAAGGCGGTCTTGAGGGCGTTCTCGACGGCGAGGCCGCCGCCGTCGATGAAGAACAGGTGCGGCAGTCGCGGATCACCGAGCACGCGCACGAAAGTGTCCACGAAGCGCGCCATTTCGACGGTGTAGACGTCGGAGTTGCTGGGCTTGTTGAGCGCGGCCGTGCTGAGGCCGGCCAGAAAGGGCTTGTCACCCAGCAGGGCGGGGTGGTTCATGCCCAGCGTCGAGGACGCGAAGAAGCCGAACATGTCGAGGTACGCGGTGCCGTCGCGGGCGTCCACGAGCCGGCGGCCCCTGGACTCGCGCAGGTCCAGTACCAGGTCGAAGCCGTCGGCGAGAATGCTCCCGGCGAGGATCTCATGCACCCGGGCGGGGGTGACAAGGGTGGTTTCGGCGGCCGCCCCGAGCCGATCGAGTTCGAGGGTCACGCCACCCAGCGTAAATGAACTTTTACGGCTATGCCCGTAAGTTCCGGAATAATTACGCCCGTGACCGGCGCGAAACCTGAAGGTCTGCGGCGGCCGCGACCTTACTTGTCATAGAATGTCTGCAAAATGATGGTGCTTCTCGTCCGGACGTTGGCCGTCGCTCGGATCTCCTGCAGCAGCTGCTCCAAGTGCCTGGGCGAGGCCACCCGCACCATGAGCATGTAGCTCTCATCGCCGGCGACCGAGTGACACGCTTCGATACCCGGAATGTGCTGGAGCAGTGCGGGTGCGTCATCAGGTTGAGACGGGTCGAGAGGAGTTATCGCGACGAAAGCCGACAGCATCTGGCCCAGCGCCTCGGGATCGACATTCGCCGTGTAGCCGCGAATCACGCCCCGCGCCTCGAGCCGCCGCACCCGCGACTGCACCGCGGATACCGAAAGGTTGGCCTTCTCCGCCAGATTGGACAGGGTGGCGCGACCATCGGCAATCAGCTCACGGATCAGCAGTCGATCGATGTCGTCGAGTACAAGTTTCGCCGGTGTATCCGCCATCAGCGAAGGCTAACGCAGCGAACCGAACTCGGTGCCGGAACCCAACCTGGAGCATGTAATGAGTCACGCACTGTCAGACGGGGTGACCCGTGAGCTCCGTGAGCAAACGGAGAAGTTGCTGCAACGCCTCGGTGTCGAAACACCCCAACCGGGTGAACTCTCGGCCCGCACCCCGATCACCGGCGACGAGCTGATCACCCTGCGCGCGAGCGATTCCGCCGCGGTCGACGCCGCCATCGCCCGCGCCGAGACCGCCTTCCGCAGCTGGCGCACGGTACCGGCGCCGCAGCGGGCCGCGGTGGTGCGGCGGCTGGCGGCGCTGCTCACCGTGCACCGGGACGAGCTGGGCGAACTGGTCACCGTGGAGGCGGGCAAGATCGGCGCGGAGGCGCGCGGCGAGGTCCAGGAGATGATCGATATCTGCGAGTTCGCCATCGGGCTGTCGCGGCAGCTGTACGGGCGGACCATGCCGTCGGAGCGGCCCGGGCACCGGCTCATGGAGACGTGGCACCCGCTCGGGGTGGTCGGGGTCATCTCGGCGTTCAACTTCCCGGTCGCGGTGTGGGCCTGGAATACCGCGGTCGCGCTGGTGTGCGGGGACACCGTGGTGTGGAAGCCGTCGGAGGCGACGCCGCTGACCGCGCTGGCCTGTCACACCCTGCTGCGCCGCGCGGCGCGGGAGGTGGGCGTGGATCCCGAAGTGCACCAGCTGATCCAGGGCCCGGCGGCGATCGGCGAGCAGCTCGTGGACGATCCGCGGGTGGCGCTGGTGAGCGCGACGGGGTCGGTGCGGATGGGGCGGCAGGTCGCGCCGCGGGTGGCGGCGCGGTTCGGTCGCTGTCTGCTGGAGCTGGGCGGCAACAACGCGGCGATCGTCACCCCCTCGGCGGATCTCGACCTGGCCACGCGGGGAATCGTTTTCGCGGCGGCGGGCACCGCGGGCCAGCGGTGCACGACGCTGCGGCGGCTGATCGTGCACGTGGATGTGGCCGGGCCGCTGCTGGATCGGATCTCGGCGGCGTATCGCCAACTGCGCGTGGGTAACCCGCTCGAGGAGGGCGTTCTCGTCGGGCCGCTCATCACCGAGCGGGCCTACGACGGCATGCGGGCGGCGCTGGAGCGCGCGCTGGCCGACGGTGGTGAATTGATCTGCGGTGGTGAGCGTATCGAGGGGCCGGGCGAGAACGCCTTCTACGTCCGGCCGGCGCTGGTGCGCATGCCCGCGCAGACCGAGGTGGTCCGGGAGGAGACCTTCGCGCCGATCCTGTACGCGCTCACCTACCACCGCCTGGACACCGCCATCGAGCTGCACAACGGTGTGCCGCAGGGACTTTCGTCGTCGATCTTCACCCGGGACCAGCGCGAGGCGGAACGGTTCCTGGCCGCCGACGGGTCGGATTGCGGTATCGCCAATGTCAATATCGGCACCTCGGGGGCCGAGATCGGCGGCGCGTTCGGCGGCGAGAAGCAGACGGGCGGTGGCCGGGAGTCCGGGTCGGACTCCTGGAAGGCGTACATGCGCCGGGCCACCAACACCGTCAACTACTCTGCGGAATTGCCGCTGGCGCAAGGCATTCGGTTCGAGTAGCACCCCTCGGCCTTCCCGCCGGTACCCGCCTATGCCTCGGGCCTGTCTTCTTCGGCGGCGATCGCGCGCACCTGTTCCTCGTATCGGGCGCGCACCTGCTCGTCGGCCGGGTGCAGCGCCCGGTCGCCGTTGAAGAGCCTGCGCACCAGGCGGACCGCGGGCTCGGGCGCGGCGGCCAGCGCGACGTCGATGGGGCCCAGGTAGTTCGGGACGGCGACCTCGGCGCGGCGGGTACGCACGGTGCCGAGCACGGCCTCGGCCACGTCCTCCGGGTCGACGGTCGGCATGGCACCGCCCAGCGCCAGGCCCGAGGACAGGCGGGTGCGCACGGCCGACGGCATGACGCAGCTGACGCTGACGCCGTGCGGCGCGAACTCCAGACGCGTGGCGGCCGACAGGCCCACGGCGGCGAACTTGCTGGCGTTGTAGACGGCCAGGCCCGGGATCGGGATCTTGCCGGCCAGCGAGGCGACGTTCACCACGTGGCCGTGGCCGCGCTCGATCATGCCGGGGACGACGGCGCGCATGCCGTGGATGAGGCCCCAGACATTGACGTCCATGGTGGTGTGGCCCACCGCGTCCGGTTCGTCGAGGAAGGCGCCCGCGGGCATCACGCCCGCATTGTTGACCAGGATGTCGACCGGACCGAAGTCGGCGACGACCTTGTCCCACCGGGTCCGGTCGCGCACGTCGAGCTCGAAAGCCCTGGCGTCCAGGGCGGCCGCGGCCGCCTGCGCGGCGGCGGTGTCCACATCGGCGATGGCGACCTGCGCACCCTTGCTCGCGAAGAGCTCGGCCGTGCACTGGCCGATCCCGCGGCCCGCGCCGGTGATCAGCACCCGGGCGCCGGTCAATTCGATGGCGGGATAGCCGTTTCCGAAGATGCTCATCTGAACTCTCCCTGTTCGACCTGGCGGCGGGTGCTGCCCAGGCTGTGTTCGAAGGTGTCGAGACGGCGGCGGCCGTCCATGAAGTTGGGGCCCATGACCGCGAGCTCCCCGGCCGTGGCGTCGATGCGCAGTACCCGCACACCACTGGCGCGCAGCAGGGCGATCTCGGCATCGAGCTTCTCGCTCATGCGGTTTCGCAGTTGACGCTCCAGGAAGTGGCCGGGGCCGGTCACCGGCAGGCGGCCGGTGGAGGCCATGGGAGCGATCACCACGACCTCGTCGAGGCCGGCCGGGATGAGCAGGTCGGCGGACGCGGTGGAGGCCGCGCCGCCGTCGATGAACCGGCGGCCCGCGATCGGGACGGCCGGGAACCAGCCGGGCACCGCCCACGAAGCACGCAGGGCCGCACCGAGATTCGCGGCGGGGGCGGACGGGGAGCCGAAGGCCACCCGCTCGCCGCCGGCATTGTCCATGGCCACCAGCCAGGTCGCCGGGTGCTGGACCCAGTCCCGGCCGGGGTTCAGCCGCTCGGCCAGTCGCTGGAGCCAGGCCGGGTCGCCGCCCCCCTGCGGCAGCAGCCCACTGCCCGCGGTGAGCAGGGCGTGACCGTTTCCGGGACGGGCCAGCAGTTCCCGGACCGCGCGGCCGGGCGCGCCCAGGCGCGGACGCGGCAACGGCGGGAATCGTCCGGGCTCCGAGCGCATGTGGTCGGTGAGGATCGGGTTGGTGGCGGTGCCGCGCTGCATGGCGACCAGGTCGTCGACCCCGATGCCGCTGCCCAGCATGGTCAGCGCCTCCGCGCCCGCGGAGGTGCCGATCATGACGTCGGCGGTGCGCGGGTCCCAGTCGAGCACATCCTGTACCGCGGCCAGCGCGGCGACGATCCAGGCCATGCCGACCGTGCCGCCGCACCCGATGGCCAGGCCACGTCGCTGTGACCCGTTCCTGTTACTCATGGTTTCGCAGACTAGCAGTTTTCACATACCGTCGGTATCCCAAATCCTGGAGTACATAGAATCGTGGCCATGGCACGACTGACCAGGACCGAGAGCCAGGCGCGCACCCGCGCGGACCTGCTGGCCACCGCGCGCGAGATGTTCCTGACGGACGGGTATGCCAAGACCAGCCTGGAACGGGTCGCCGAGGAGGCCGGGTACTCCAAGGGCGCGGTCTACTCGAACTTCCGGACCAAATCCGCGCTCTGCCTCGAGGTGCTGGCGCTCATTCACGAGTCCAAGTTCACCGAGCTGAGCGACCTGCTCGCCGGCGAGGACGACCTGGAGGCGCGGATGGCACGCTTCCAGGGCTGGGCCGAGCGCACACTCGGCGATGTCGGCTGGACCCTGCTGGAATTCGAGTTCGCCATCGTGGCCCGCGACGACGCGGATCTGCAGGCCGCGCTGGTCTCCAGCCTGAGCATGATGCGCGGCGCGGTCGCGGTTCAGCTGCAGGCGCTGGCCGACTCCATGCACCTGACCCTGCCCATGTCGGCGGAGGACGCCGCGACCACGCTGCTGAGTCTCGGCCTGGGCCTTGGCATTCAACGCGCCGTGGACCCCGGGATCTCGGCCCGCCTGATCACCGACGCCGTGCGGGCCATGCTGGCCGCCGCGCAGCGCATTCCGCAGAGCTGGCCGGTCACGAGCGGAAGTGGAGCGTCCATTCGCCCCGATAGTGCAGCCGGGTGACGCTGACGGGCGGAACATCGATGCGCCAGAAGGACTTTGCGGGCGCGTCGAGGGTGACCAGCAGCGCGGCGCGGATCACCGCGGGATGTGTGACGGCAACGGTGGGTTCGCCGTCGAGGGCGATATCGGCGAGCCATTCGCCGGTGCGCTCGATGACGTCGACCACCGCCTCGCCGCCGTGACCGCGGAAGCCCGGGTCGGTGAGCCAGAGATAGAGGTCTTCCTTGGGCACGGACATGAGTTCGCCACCGCGCCAGGCCCCGGCGTCGAGATCGCGTAGTCGATCGTCCTCGTCACCCGTGAGTCCCATGAGGGTGGCGGTTTCGATGGTGCGGCGCTCGGGGGCGGTGATCACCCGGGCGGCGGTCAGGCGGCCGCAGGCGGAGACCGCGCGGCGGCCCGCTTCCGTGAGGGGTTCGTCGACCGGGAATCGTGCTCTGCGCATCGCCTCGGTCATACCGTGACTGACCAGGTCGAGTCGGAGCACCTTCTGCACGGTCCGAAGCCTACGCGCGGGATCTGGAGGCGTATCGCGATGCCGCGTATGACGGGGTTGCCCCGACAGGTTGGCGGAGTCTGTCGGTGCGCGGGTGCAGACTGGGGCAATGCATCGGTTCTCACCCGCTACCAGAGAGTGGTTCGACGGTGCGTTCCCCGCGCCGACGGCCGCGCAACTGGGGGCGTGGGAATCGATCGCGGCGGGGCAGCACACGCTGGTGATCGCGCCCACCGGGTCGGGCAAAACGCTGTCGGCGTTCCTGTGGGCCATCGACCAGCTGGCCACCCGGGAACCGGCCGAGGGGCCGCGCAAGACATCGGTGCTCTATATCTCTCCGCTCAAGGCGCTGGCCGTGGATGTGGAGCGGAATCTGCGGGCGCCGCTGGTCGGGATCACGCAGACGGCCAAGCGTTTGGGTGTGGCAGCACCGGAGATTCGCGTGGGGGTGCGTTCCGGTGACACCAGCGCCGCGGATCGGCGCACCATGCAGCGCACCCCGCCGGACATTCTGATCACCACGCCGGAATCGCTGTTCCTCCTACTGACCTCGGCGGCGCGGGAGACGCTGAGCGGGGTGCACACGGTGATCGTGGACGAGGTGCACGCCATCGCGGGCTCGAAACGCGGTGCGCACCTGGCACTTTCACTGGCGCGACTGGACCTGCTCACCGCACGTCCGGCACAGCGGATCGGGCTGTCGGCGACGGTGCGGCCGCCGGAGGAGGTGGGGCGGTTCCTGGTCGGGAGCGCGCCCATCACGATTGTCGCCCCGCCCGCGCCCAAGACCTTCGACCTGTCGGTGCGGGTGCCGGTGCCCGATATGACCGAACCCGATGCGGGCGCGGAGGATTCGGATCAGCCGGGCTCGATCTGGCCGCACGTGGACGAGGCCATCGTGGATCTGGTGCTCGAGCACCGGTCGTCGATCGTGTTCGCGAATTCGCGGCGGCTGTCGGAGCGGCTCACGGCGCGCCTGAACGAGGCGTACGCGGCGCGCATCGGCGAGACGGTGGACACCGAGCACGCGCCGCCCGCCCAACTGGGCGCGTCCACGGAGGTGATCCACGGCGCCACAACGCTTCTCGCGCGCGCCCATCACGGGTCGGTGAGCAAGGAGCAGCGGGCGCTCATCGAAGACGACCTCAAGAGTGGACGGCTGCGCTGCGTGGTCGCCACCAGCAGCCTCGAACTCGGCATCGACATGGGTGCGGTCGAGTTGGTGGTGCAGGTGGAGGCGCCGCCCTCGGTGGCCTCCGGGTTGCAGCGGGTGGGCCGGGCCGGGCACCAGGTGGGTGAAATCTCGCGGGGCGTGATCTTCCCCAAGCACCGCACCGATGTCATCCACTGCGCGGTCGCGTCCCTGCGCATGACCGCCGGGCAGATCGAGCAACTCCAGGCCCCCGCCCACCCGCTCGACATCCTCGCCCAGCAGACCGTGGCGGCCTGTGCCCTGGAGCCGATCGACGCCGACGCCTGGTTCGACACCGTCCGCGGCACGGGAAGCTATGCGGCGCTGCCCCGTTCGGCCTACGAGTCGGTCCTGGACCTGCTGGCGGGACGCTACCCCTCCGACGAGTTCGCCGAACTCCGGCCGCGCATCGTCTGGGACCGCGACGCGGGCACCCTCACCGGCCGCCCCGGCGCGCAACGGCTGGCGGTGACCTCGGGCGGGGCGATTCCGGACCGCGGCCTGTTCCCGGTCTTCATGGTCGGCGAAAAAGCGTCCCGCGTCGGCGAACTGGACGAGGAGATGGTCTACGAGTCGCGGGTGGGTGATGTCTTCGCCCTGGGTGCGACGAGCTGGCGGATCGAGGAGATCACCTTCGATCGAGTGCTGGTGACACCCGCCTTCGGGCTCCCCGGGCGGCTTCCCTTCTGGCACGGCGATTCCCTGGGCCGCCCCGCCGAATTGGGCGCGGCGCTGGGTGAATTCGTGCGCCTCGCCGGACAGGCCGTCGAACAGCACCGCGCGGCCGGCCGAGGCACGGCCGAGCCCCCGGCGGCCGGACAGAAGGCAGCCGGGAAATCCAAGGGGCGGGCCCCCGTCGAATTGGCACAGGCGCTGGCCGAATTCGCCGCGGGTCACGATCCCGAAGCCAAGGCGGCGGACTCCCCGAAAGCCGCTGCTTCGAAAGCACGCGCCTCGAAAACCACCGGGCGCAAGCCCACACCGGAATCCGAACTCGAGCGGGTCTCCCGGACCGCGGGCCTGGACGAGAACGCGACCGGGAATCTGGTGGCGCTGCTCGCCGAACAGCGGGAGGCCACCGGGCAGCTGCCGACGGACAAGACGCTGGTGGTGGAGCGGTTCCGGGACGAACTGGGCGACTGGCGGGTGGTGTTGCACTCGCCGTACGGGCTGCCCGTGCACGCGCCGTGGGCGCTGGCGGTCGCGGCCCGGCTGCGGGAGCGGTTCGGGGTGGATGCCGCGCCGACCCCGTCGGACGACGGGATCGTGGTGCGCCTGCCGGACACCACCGACGATCCGCCGGGGGCCGAGCTGTTCGTGTTCGAGACCGACGAGATCGACGATCTGGTGACCGAACAGGTCGGCGGCTCCGCGCTTTTCGCGTCGCGGTTCCGGGAGTGCGCGGCGCGGGCGCTGCTGCTGCCGCGCCGGGATCCGGGCAAACGCGCGCCGCTGTGGCAGCAGCGGCAGCGGGCGGCGCAGCTGCTGGACGTGGCGCGCAAGTTCCCCGAGTTCCCGATCCTGCTGGAGACCGTGCGGGAGTGCCTCCAGGACGTCTACGACCTGCCCTCGCTGCGGGACCTGCTGGGCCGGGTGGCGCGGCGGCAGATCCGGCTGGTCGAGGTGGAGACGGCCGCGCCGTCGCCGTTCGCGAATTCCCTGCTGTTCGACTACATCGGGCAGTTCATGTACGAGGGCGACAGCCCGCTGGCCGAGCGGCGGGCGGCGGCACTGTCGCTGGATTCCAGCCTGCTGGCGGAGCTGCTGGGCCGGGTCGAGCTGCGGGAGTTGCTGGATGCCGGGGTGCTGGAGCAGACCGAGCGGGAATTGCAGCGGCTCACGCCCGAGCGGCAGGCGCGGGATCTGGAGGGGCTGGCCGATCTACTGCGGCTGCTGGGCCCGCTGACGGCCGCGGAGGCGGCCGAGCGGTGCGTGGCGGAGCCGCGCGAGTGGTTCGCGGAGCTGGTGAAATCGCGACGGGCGCTGGAGGTTTCCTTCGCGGGGTCGCAGTGGTGGGTGGCCATCGAGGACGCCTCGCGGCTGCGGGACGCGCTCGGCGTGCCGCTGCCCATCGGGGTCCCGGCGGCCTTCATCGAGCCGGTCGCCGATCCGCTGGGCGATCTGATCGGCCGCTACGCGCGCACGCACGGGCCGTTCACCCTGACGCAGGCGGCGCATCGTTTCGGGCTGGGCCCGGCCGTGGCGGCCACCGCGCTGCACCGCCTCGGGCTCGAGAAGCGGGTGGTGGAGGGCGAATTCACGCCCGGTGCGGCGGGCGCGGAGTGGTGTGACAGCGAGGTGCTGCGCCGCCTGCGCCGGCGCTCGCTGGCCGCCGCCCGCAAGGAGGTGGAACCGGTGGCGACCGCCGCGCTGGGCCGCTTCCTGCCGTCCTGGCAGCATGTCGGCTCCGGGGAGCTGCACGGCGTGGACGGTGTCGCGGCCGTGGTGGAACAGCTTGCGGGCGTGCCGATTCCGGCCTCGGCGTGGGAATCGCTGATCCTGCCGCTGCGGGTGCGCGACTACTCCCCCGCCATGCTGGACGAACTCATGGCCACCGGCGAGGTGATCTGGTCGGGGCACGGGTCGATCACCGCCAAGGACGGCTGGATCGCCCTGCATCCGGCCGAACAGGCGGGACTGACGCTGCCGCCGCCCGATGACATCGATCTCACCGAGCGGCACATCGGGCTGCTCACGACCCTGGGGGCCACCGTGATCGGCGGCACCGTCGATGCGGCCGCACGGGTCGCGGGGGCGGAGGGCGAGGAGCCGGTCGGCACCACGCTGCCGAAGGGCGAATACCAGGTGGTCGCGGGCAATACCGGGGGCGCGTACTTCTTCCGGCAGCTGGTGGACAGCGCCGGTTCCGACGACGAGGCCGCCGTGACGACCGCACTGTGGGATCTGGTGTGGGCCGGGCACATCGGCGGCGACACCTTCGCGCCCGTGCGCGCCCTGCTGGCGGGCACCACCCGCACCACCACCGCGCACCGGACGCCGCGCCGCGCCCCGCGCGGGCGAATGTACCTGCCGCGCACCGGAATGCCCGCCCGCACCGCCTCGCCACAGGTATCGGGCCGCTGGTCGCTGCTGCCGGAACGGGTGGCCGACACCACGATTCGCGCCCACGCCACCGCCGATGTACTGCTGGAGCGGTACGGCGTGCTGACTCGCGGCTCGGTGCAGAGCGAAGGCGTGCCAGGCGGGTTCGCTCTCATGTACCGGGTGCTCACCGAGTTCGAGGATCGCGGCCGCTGCCGTCGCGGATACTTCGTGGATTCGCTGGGCGGCGCGCAGTTCTCGACCACCGACGTGGTGGACCGCCTGCGCTCCTTCGACACCGATCGCACCCGCACGGCGGGCGACGGCTTCTCGCCCGAGCCGGTCGGGATCGCGGTGGCCTTGGCGGCCTGCGATCCGGCGAATCCGTACGGCGCGGCGCTCCCCTGGCCCAAGGCGGCGGCCGAGGGCGCGGGACACCGTCCCGGTCGCAAGGCGGGTGCGCTGGTGGTCCTGGTCGACGGCGAACTCGCGCTGTATCTGGAGCGCGGCGGCAAAACCCTGCTCACTTTCACCGAGGACCCGGCGGTGCGCACCGCCGCGGCCACCGCCCTGGCCGCCCTGGTCCACGACCGCCGGGTGGACTCCCTGGTCATCGACCGGGTGAACGGGGAATCGGTGCACGGCAACACCTTCGCCGGCTTCCTCACCGAGGCCGGTTTCGCGACGACCCCGAAGGGCTTCCGGCTACGGAGCCGCCCGTGAGCCCGCATGCCTGAGGGCGACGCGGTCTTTCTCACCGCCAACCGGCTCCGAAAAGCCCTGGCGGGCAAGGTGCTGACCCGCAGCGACTTCCGGGTGCCCAGATACGCGACGCTCGACCTGAGGGGCCGGGAGATCGAGAGCGTCGGGACCTACGGCAAGCACCTGTTCGTCCGCACCCCGGACCTGAGCATCCACACCCATCTCAAGATGGACGGCGAGTGGCGGGTCTATGCGCCCGGACAGCGGTGGACCAGACCGGGTTTCACCGCGCGCCTGATCCTGACCACCGTGGACGCCGAAGCCGTCGGCTTCTCCCTCGGCCTGGTCGAAGTCCTGCGCCGCCCCGACGAACACACCGCGACCGACCATCTCGGCCCCGATCTGCTGGGCCCGGACTGGGATCCCGCCGAGGCGGTCCGCCGCCTGTCCGGCGAGCCCGGCCGCCCCATCGGCCTGGCCCTGCTCGATCAGACCAACCTCGCCGGGATCGGCAATATCTACCGCAGCGAAATCTGTTTCCTCCGCCGCGTCCATCCCGCCACCCCGGTCGGCGAGATCGAGGACCTGCCCGCCCTGGTCGACGAGGCCCACCGTGTCCTGGTCGAGGCCGCCAACGAACCACCTTGGCGCGCACAGGCATACGGCCGCCAGCACCGCCCCTGCCCCCGCTGCGGCACGGCCCTGGTCGTCCATCTGCTCGGCGACGACGCGAACGCGACCCGCGCCGAACGCGGCATCTACTTCTGCCCCCGCTGCCAGCCGCCCCACCGCTGACCGCTCTCGGCGGCGCGCCGTGGCGCGAAATTCACGCGACAGTCACAATTCGTCGCTGCCGAAATGCGTTCCCGGGCCCGGTTTCCGGGCCTAGGGTTGCGGGCATGAAGATCGCAATCCTGGGCACCGGGGCGGTCGGGCGGACGTTGTCGGCGCGGTTGGTGGAACTGGGACATGACGTGGTGATCGGGACCCGGGATGTCCAGGCCACGGAGGCGCGGGAGGAGGAGCCGTTTCCGGCGCCGCTGGCCACGGCGGCAGCGGCCGCGGCCGGGGCGGAATTGATCATCAACGCGACGGCGGGGCAGGCCAGTGTGGCCGCGCTGTCGGGCGCGGGGGCGGCGCATCTGGCGGGAAAGGTGGTGGTGGACATTTCGAATCCGCTGGACTTCTCGCTGGGATTTCCGCCGTTTCTCGCGATCTGCAACACCGATTCGGTCGGCGAGCAGGTGCAGCGGGCGTTTCCCGAGGCGCGAGTGGTGAAGACGCTCAATACCGTCACCGCCGAGGTGATGGTGCATCCGGAGCGGGTGGCGGGCGGCGACCACACGATCTTCGTCTCGGGTGACGACGCCGAGGCCAAGGAGACCGTGAGCGGCCTGCTACGCGAGTTCGGCTGGCGCGACATCATCGACCTGGGCGATATCACCACCGCCCGCGGCACCGAGATGATGCTCCCGCTGTGGGTGCGGCTCATGGGTGCACTGGGCACCACGGAGTTCAATTACAAGTTGGTGCGCTGAGCGTCCGCCACTTCCCGGCGCGCCTCCGGGGCCACCAGGCGCAGCGCGTCGGCGGAGGCGTCGTCGGGCTGGGTCTGGGAGTCGATCTCGGCCCGGACCCGGGCGGTGTAGATCGCCACCTCCCGCTCGATATCGGCCTCCGACCAGCCCAGCACCGGGGCCACCAGCCGCGCCACCTCGTCGGCGGAATCGACACCGCGGTGGGCGTATTCGATGGAGATGCGGGTGCGCCGGGCCATGATGTCGTCCAGGTGCAGGGCGGCCTCGGCGGCGGCCGCGTAGACGGCCTCCACCCGCAGATAGCCGGGTGAGTCCGTGATCGGTTGCAGCAGATCGGGTTTGCCGTCGGCGAGGCCGAGCACCTCGTCGATGAGGGAGCCGTATCGGTTGAGCAGATGCTGGATCCGATACGGGTGGACGCCGTACTTCTCGGCCAGGTGCGGGGTCTGGTTCATCAGCGCGTGATAGCCGTCCGCGCCCAGCAGCGGCACCTTCTCGGTGATGGTGGGTGGCACCCGCTGCGGAATGTACTGTGCCGCTTCGTCGACCGCGTCGTAGGCCATGACCCGGTAGGTGGTGTACTTGCCGCCGGCGATCGCGACCAGGCCGGGGGCGATGCGGGCCACCGCGTGTTCCCGGGACAGCTTGGAGGTCTGGTCGCTCTCCCCCGCCAGCAGCGGCCGCAGGCCGGCGTAGACACCCGTGATATCGGCGGGGGTGAGCGGCGTGACCAGCACCTTGTTGACGCGTTCGAGCAGGTAGTCGATGTCGGACCTGGTGGCGGCCGGGTGCGCGAGGTCGAGGTTCCAGTCGGTGTCGGTGGTGCCGATGATCCAGTGGTCGGTGTTCCAGGCGATGACGAAGAGCACGGACTTCTCGGTGCGCAGGATGAGCGAGGTATCGCTGGCGATGCGGTCGCGCGGCACCACGATGTGCACGCCCTTGGACGCGCGCACATGGAATCGGCCGCGTTGCTGTGCGAGCGCCTGGAGTTCGTCGGTCCACACGCCGGTGGCATTGATGACGACATTGCCGCGCACCTCGGTGGTGCGGCCGTCCTCGGTGTCGCGCACCTTGATGCCGACCACCCGGTCCGCCTCCTTGAGGAAGCCGACCACCTGCGTGGAGGTGCGGATGACCGCGCCGTAGTGGGCGGCGGTGCGGGCCACGGTCATGGTGTGGCGGGCGTCGTCGACGACGGTGTCGTAGTAGTTCACCCCGCCGGTGAGGGCGTCGCGCTTCAGGCCGGGGGCCTGCCGCAGCGCGGCCGAGCGGGTCAGATGGTGCTGTCCGGGAACGGATTTCGCGCCGCCCATGGTGTCGTAGAGCACCAGGCCGGCGGTCACGTAGGGACGCTCCCAGCCGAGGTGGGTGAGCGGATAGAGGAATTTCAGCGGCTTCACCAGGTGCGGCGCCAGCGTGGACAGCGCCAGCTCCCGCTCCCTGAGCGCCTCACGGACCAGCCCGAATTCCATCATCTCCAGGTAGCGCAGACCGCCGTGGAACATCTTGGAGGAGCGACTGGAGGTACCGGAGGCCAGGTCGCGGGCCTCGACCAGGGCGACCTCCAGGCCCCGGGTGGCGGCGTCCAGCGCGATTCCGGCGCCGACCACGCCGCCGCCGATGACGATGACGTCGAAGGTGTCCTTGCCGAGCCGCCCCCAGGCAGCCTCACGCTGCTCGGGGCCGAGGAACTGCGATCGCGATTGATTCGTCATGCGAGTCTCCTCCGGGCTAATTTTCGGCTACCCAGCGCTACCGTAGCCCACAGTAGTAGGTCCGGTCGGTTAGCCTCGATCAATGCGTCGCTATGTGGCCGCCATCGATCAGGGCACGACGTCGAGTCGGTGCATCGTCTTCGATCATCAGGGCCGAATCGCCGGAGTCGCTCAGCGGGAACACGAACAGATCTTCCCGCGACCCGGATGGGTCGAACACGATCCCGAATCCATTTGGCGCAATACCGAATCGGTGATCGCCGAGGCATTGCGGAGTTGCGGCATCGGCGCTGCGGACGTGGTGGCCGCCGGTGTCACCAATCAGCGTGAGACCACCGTGGTCTGGGAACGCGCCACCGGCAAGCCCATCCACAACGCCATCGTCTGGCAGGAC
>NZ_JBHZCS010000045.1:0-39834 GCF_042755705.1 Nocardia sp. NPDC059154 | reverse complement strand
CACCCGCACCGCCGACCTCACCGCGGAACTCGCCGGCGACCAGGGCCCCAACCGCTACGCCGACCGCACGGGCCTGCCGCTGTCCACCTATTTCGCCGGGCCGAAACTGCGCTGGATCCTCGACGCCGTGCCGGGCGCGCGGCTGCGCGCCGAGTCCGGGGAACTGTGCTTCGGCACCATGGACAGCTGGATCCTGTGGAACCTGACCGGCCTGCACATCACCGACGTCACCAATGCCTCGCGCACCATGCTGATGGATCTGCGCACGCTGCAATGGGATCCGCAGATCTGCGCCGAATTCGGCGTGCCCATGGCCATGCTGCCCGAAATCCGCAGCAGCTCCGAGGTTTACGCGCCCATCACCACCGGCGCCCTGGCGGGCGTCCCGGTGGCCGGCATTCTCGGCGACCAGCAGGCCGCCACCTTCGGCCAGGCCTGCCTGTCCCCCGGCGACACCAAGAACACCTACGGCACCGGCAATTTCATGCTCATGAATACCGGCACCATCCCGGTCTTCAGCGAGCACGGGCTGCTCACCACCGTCTGCTATCGGCTCGGTGATCAGCCCGCGGTCTACGCGCTGGAGGGCTCTATCGCGGTCACCGGCTCGCTGGTGCAGTGGCTGCGCGACAATCTGGGCATCATCTCCGCCGCCGAGGAGATCGAACCGCTGGCCCGCACGGTCGCCGACAATGGCGGCGCGTACGTGGTTCCCGCCTTCTCCGGTCTGTTCGCCCCGCGCTGGCGGCCCGACGCGCGCGGCGTGGTGGCCGGCCTGACCCGCTTCGTCACCAAGGGTCACCTGGCCCGAGCCGTGCTGGAGGCCACCGCTTTCCAGACCCGTGAGGTCATCGACGCCATGCGCGCCGATGCCGACGCGCAGCGCCTGGATGTCGAGAAGGTCACCCTCAAGGTGGACGGCGGCATGGTGGTCAACGAACTGCTCATGCAGTTCCAGTCCGACATCCTCGACGCCACCGTGGTCCGGCCGGTCGTCACCGAGACCACCGCCCTGGGCGCCGCCTACGCGGCCGGTCTCGCGGTGGGCTACTGGTCCTCCACCGACGACATCCGCGCCAACTGGGCCGAGGACAAACGCTGGACCCCGGCCATGCCGGCCGCCGACCGCGACCACCTCATGGGCGAGTGGAACAAGGCGGTGGAACGCACCTACGACTGGGTGTGAGCACTACGCCCGACTGGGTGTGAGCACTACGCGGACGCGTGCGCCTTGGCCAGCCGGTCGACGGCTTCCGCGAGCGTCGCCTCGTCGGACGTGGTGAAGCACAGCCGCATCGAGTGGGTGTAGTCCGTGGAGACGGCGAAGGCATTGCCGGGGACGTAGGCGACGCCCGCGTCGAGCGCCCGGGACAGCAGGGCGGTGGTGTCGGTGCCGTCGGTGAAGTCGACCCACACGAACATGCCGCCGGCGGCGTCGGTGCTGGAGACGCGGTCGCCGAAGCGGCCGCGCACGGCGTCGACGAGCGCCTTGGCGCGGGTGCCGTAGACCTGGCGGACCGAATCCACGTGGCCGGCAAGCCATTCGGTGTCGGCGAGCAGGTCCGCGGTGATCTGCTGGGTCAGCGCCGAACCGCACAGGTCCGCGCCCTGCTTGAGCAGCTCCACGGCGCGGCACACCGGGGCGGGGGCGATCATCCAGCCCGCGCGCAGCGTGGGGGCGAGGATCTTCGAGGCGCTGGAGAGGCGGATCACGTTGGGCGAGTGGGTCGCCACCGGCGCGGGCGAGGGCCGGTCGAACCAGAGCTCGCCGTACGGGTCGTCCTCGATGATCCAGAAGCCGTACTGCTCGGCCAGATTCGCCAGCTCGCGGCGGCGCTCGGGGCTCAGGGTGACCCCGCCCGGATTGTGGAAGTTGCTGACCGTGTGGACCACGGCCGGGCGCTCCCCCGCCGCCAGCAGCTCACGCAGGGCGTCCAGGCGCATGCCCTCGGAGTCCAGGGGCACGGCGACGATGCGCGCCCCGGCGGCCCGGAAGACCTGCAGCGCACCGACATACGCGGGATCCTCCACCACGACCAGCGCGCCCGGGTCCAGCAGCACCTCCGACAGCAGCGACAGCGCCTGCTGCGAGCCGTGGGTCACGAAGATCTCCTCGACCGGGACCGCGCGGCCCAGCCGCCCGGACTCGCGGGCGGCCAGCACCTCGCGCAGCGGGCCCCAGCCCGGGGACTCGGTGTACTGGAGCCGGGCGCGGTCGGACAGCGCCGCGTCGGCGGCTACCGCGATGCGGTCGCGGGGCATGAGTTCGGCGTCCGGCAAACCTCCGGCCAAGCTGATGATGTCCGCGCGCGAGGTGAGCTTGAGCAGGTCACGAATCGCCGAGCTCTGCAGGCCGTCGAGACGCCGCGCGAGGGGCGGGAAGGTCGCGGACATGGAAACACCTCCGAAGGCGATGCCGGGGTATGCGAAATTCCACCATGTCACACGGCTACCAGGATATGAAATCCCATTCCCGAATCATGGGACGATAGGTCCACTTCGGCGCCGGTGGACCGGCCCCGGCCTCCACCAGACGCCCAGGTCCGGCTACTCGATCGACATGATCAGGTGTTTACCGTCACGCACCGTGGTCATGATGTGCTCGGTGTAGACATCGGTGGTGCCGTCCGCGTGATGCTCGGTGATGTCCACGTCGTAGGACTCCGGGCCGACCTCGACGATCTTCAGGCAGTAGGTGGTGCCCGGCTTGAGCAGATCGATGCCCTTGTGCTGGATGACGTCGGCCGGCTGGACCGTCGTCGCCTCCGGCACCACGAATGTGCGCGCCTTCGCGCCGTTGCGGTCCACGTAGAAGGCGTGCTCGAAGCCGAGAATCGCGTCGACACCGCTGCCGGTGCCGCCCGCGCCGTTGCCGATGGTCAGCTTGCCGTCCTGCTTGGCCGGGCAGCTCAGCGCGGCGTCGGTCGCGGTGGGCGCGGCCGCGCCGGTGGTGGTGGCCCCGCCGGCCGCCGTGTCGTCCTTGCCGCGGGTGACCGCGAAGACCGCGGCGCCGGCCACCGCCAGCACCAGCACCGCCGCGCCCGCGATCAGGCCGATCCGGCGCCACGGCGGGCCCTCGGACTCCGGCTTGCGCTCCGGCACAGGGGTTTTCGGCGCCAGCGCCTTGACGATCGGATCGTCCGCCCAGGACAGCGATTCCCCTTGGGCCGCAGCCGATTCCGATGGCGGCGCGGGCGGGAAGCCGCTGGGCGCGGAGCGCCACCAGGAATCCGCGGGCCCGTCCGGCTCGGAGGTCTCGTCACCGCCCGCCGAATTCCGTTCGGCGGCCGACGGATCAGCGGCGCGGGGCGTCGCCGCGTCCGCGGCTGCCGATTGCGACCCACCAGGCGGGATTCTCACGGTCTGTTCGACATCGGCGGTACTCGCCTGCCCGGCGCCGTCCACGGCCGGATACTGGCCCGTGGACATTCCGGTGACGGCCGGGTACTGACCGGTGACCGGCTGCCACGCGTCGGGTGCGCGAAACTGCGGCGGCGCGCCCGCGGGCCGCCAGGACAGATCGGGACTCTGCGGAGCGGGCGCGGGACTCCAGCCCGGGGCGGCGGCGGTGGGCGCGGGACCGAAGTCGTTCAGCGACGGCCCGAAATCATTGAGTGACGGCCCGAAATCATTGAGCGAGGGCCCGAACCCGGAATCCGGCGGACCGGCCGATTCCGGCTGCCGGCCCTCGGATACCTGACGGTCGGCGGATTCGTCCTTGCCCGAAGCCATCACCCGTCCTTTCGCCACAGACACGTGGGGCGGTCGCTCCCGACCGCCCCACGCGACAACACTGCTCCCGCCGGCACCGTATCCGGTCCCTGACGGACCTGTCAGTACTGAACCGAGCCGCCCACCTGTGCGGTCACCCCGGCGACGTCGACCGATTGCGACGGCCGATCACCCTGGGGGAGCTTACCAATCTGGCCCGCGGCCTCCAGGACGGTAGCGCCGCCCGGCAGCAGGCGGATGAAGTTCTCCGCATCGGCCTTGGCCGCATTGGCCGCGGCCGTGTCGAGCACGAACTCCATCTTCTGGTCGTTGTCGGGACCATTGCCCGCGAACGCGGTCACCTTGATCTGGTTCACCTTGGTGAAGTCCAGCGACATGCCGGCCTCACCGATGCCGCCCGGTGTGGTGTAGCCGATGGTGCCGACGTAACCGTCCAGGTTGCTGAAGTGGTGGGTGTTGGCGGCCCAGCCCGGCAGCACCGCGCCGCCGTCGAGGTTGACGCCGAGCTCGGTGTGCGGACCGGTCATCTCGACCACCGGCGCGGCCGGGGCGGTGTCCACCGCGGGCGACTGCCAGTGCGGCTGCTGCTGCGGGGTGACGGTCGGCTGGCCGGTCATGGTGTCCACGGCCGGATCCTGGTTCGGGGTGGTGACGGCCGGCTGCGCGTTCTGGTCGTTCGGCTTCACCGGCTGGGCGCCCTGCTGACCCGGCTGCTGGCCCGGCTGGGTCTGCTGGCCCGGCTGGTTCGGCTGCGGGGTGGTGACCGCGGGCTGGGCCTGGGTCGACTGACCCGGCACCGGCAGCGGCGCCACGCGCGGCACGGTCACACCCGGCTGCGAGGGCCGCAGCGACTTGGGCTGCGCGGGCTGCGGGTCGGTGCCGGCCGGCTGCACGTTCGGATCGCTCTTGGGCGCGTTGGCGTCCGGCTTCGGGGTGGTGCCGTCCGGCTGGGTGGCGCCCTGCGGCTGACCCGAATCCGGCTTGGCCGCACCGTTGTCCGGTGCCGGGGTGTTCGGCGTGGTCGGGGTGGTGACGCCCGGCTGGCTCTGCTGCGGCTTGGTGGTGCCCGGCTGCACGTTCTCCGGCTTGGGCGCGGGCACGACCTGTGCCTTCGCGTCCGGGGCCGGCGATTCGGTGGGCGGCTGGGTGCCGTCGGGCTGCTGCTGATCCGCCGGGACCGCGCCCGGGTCGGCGGGGGCGGCATTGGCGGGCGCGGACAGCAGCGACACCACCGCGGCCGCACCGGCCAGCGTCAGGGAGGTGCTCGCCTTGATCCGACTCGGCTTGCGGTGCTTCACGTTTCGCTCAATTCCTTCGTCCCTCGGCGGCACGATCGCTCCGGGCATCGAAGAGCCTCGTATCGGAGGGGAATTGAGAACCCCCCGTTACGTAACGCTCGCGACCGCCCTGCCGATCGCTTCCGCCGCGAACTTAATCACAAGGGAGACAAGGCAGCAAGACGGGCGGGTAACAAAGGGGTCCGAAACGTGTTGCGGCTAGTCCAGATCGTCGTGCCGCATGAGCTGACGCGCGGCCTCGGTGACCGATCCGGTGAGCGACGGATACACCGAAAACGTCTGCGCCAGATCGTTCACCGTGAGGTTGTTCTGCACGGCCAGCGCGATCGGCAAGATCAGTTCCGAGGCGATAGGGGCCACGACGACGCCACCGATCACCACGCCGGTGGCCGGGCGGCAGAAGATCTTCACGAAACCCCGTCGCAGGCCCGACATCTTGGCGCGCGGGTTGGTGTTCAGGGGCAGCATGACCGTGCGGGCCGGAACCTCGCCATTGTCGATGGCGGTCTGCGAGACGCCGACGGTCGCGATCTCCGGGCGCGTGAACACGGCGGAGGCAACGGTCTTCAGGCGAATCGGCTGCACGCCCTCACCCAGCGCGTGGTACATGGCGATGCGGCCCTGCATGGCGGCCACCGAGGCCAGCGGCAGCAGGCCGGTGCAGTCGCCGGCCGCGTAGACACCGGGCGCGGTGGTCCGCGAAACCCGGTCCACCCGCAGGTATCCGCCCTTGTCCAGCTCGATCCCGAGCCGTGCCAGGCCCAGCCCGTTGGTGTTCGGAATGGAACCGACGGTCATCAGCGCGTGGGTGCCGCTGATATTGCGGCCGTCGGACAGCTTCACCACGATGCCCTCGGCGGTGCGCTCCACCGCGTCGGCGCGGGCGTGCTTGACCAGCTCCACACCGCGCTCGGCCAGCGCATCCTCCAGCACCAGGGCGGCGTCGGCATCCTCGCCGGGCAGCACGCGGTCGCGGCTCGAGACGAGTTTCACCTGCACGCCCATCTCGGTATATGCGGAGACGAATTCGGCGCCGGTCACACCGGACCCGACGACCACCAGGGTCTCGGGCAGCTCCTTGAGGTCGTAGAGCTGACGCCAGTTCAGGATTCGCTCACCGTCCGGTTCCGCGCCGGGCAGCACGCGCGGGCTGGCGCCGGTGGCGATGAGCACCACCTCGGCCTCGATCACCCGCTCCTGACCGTCGGCGAGGGTGGCCTTGACCAGATGGGTGGCCAGACCCGGGGCCTGGTCGATGAGCTCGCCGTAGCCGGACAGCACGGTCACGCCGGCGGTCTGCAGCTTGGCGCGGATATCAGAGGACTGGGCCTGCGCGAGCGCCTTGACGCGGGAGTTCACCTCGGCCAGGCGCACCTGCGCCTGCGAGGGATGCACGGTGATGCCCAGGTCACGGGCGCGGCGCAGATCGGTGCGCACGCCGGTGGAGGCGATGAAGGTCTTGGACGGCACGCAATCCCACAGCACGCACGCGCCGCCGATGCCGTCACTGTCGATCAGCGTGACCGGCGCCCCGTGCTGTGCCGCCACCAGCGCCGCTTCATATCCGGCGGGGCCGCCACCGATGATCGCAATGCGGGTCATTGTTCCTCCGCTTTCAGGTCGGCCCCCGGGATCTCCGGTGCCGGTCTCTAACGTTATCCCCGCAGCTACCTACAGCTTTAACCGCATCTCCGGACAATTTTCGCACTGTGGCGCATTCCATTCGGGGAGGCGGCGTGTCATGACGGGGGCGCGCGAACTCGCCGTCACCCCAGGCAGAACCGGCTCCGAGCGGGGCGGACGAGTCCTTTTGGCGACTCCTTGGCAATCGATCGGGCCCGTGCGAACCGCCTTGTGATCGGGATCGGGGATGGTCTTGCGGGTTTGTTCGATAGGCTTCTACCGTGCCGATTTACGCCGCCTACGGGTCCAACATGGATCCCGAGCAGATGCTCAAGCGCTGTCCGCACTCCCCCGTGTATGGAACCGGCTGGCTGGAGGGGTGGCGCCTCACCTTCGCCGGGGACGACATCGGCTGGGAGGGACCGCTGGCGACGGTGGTCGAAGAGGCCGGGCAACGGGTCTTCGTGGTGCTCTACGACGTTCCCAGTGAGGACGAGCTGAGCCTCGACCGCTGGGAGGGCTCGGACTTCGGCATCCACAAGAAGATCCGCCTGCGCGTCACCACGAACGCGGGGACCGGCAACGAACCGGTGCTGGCCTGGCTCTACGTCCTGGATGCCTACGAGGGCGGGCTACCCTCCGCGCGCTACCTGGGCGTCATCGCCGATGCCGCCGAGAAGGCCGGTGCGCCAAACGATTACACACACGCGCTACGCACCCGCAACAGCAAGAACGTCGGCCCCGGCACCTTCGGGCTGTAGCACGCGCGGCGCATCGGACTCGGTGCGGACGGACCAGCGAGGCCGGGCCGGAAGATTCGGCGCGGCGCCGCTGTTACGGGAACCGCAAACGATCTTCGAACCGTCGAAAGAGAAGCCGATGCCCGCCACCCCCGTGCCCGCCCCGATCGCCGAATTCCTGTCCCGCCCCAACCCGGCGATCTTCGCCTCGAATCGCCCGGACGGCCAGCCGGTTTCGGTCGCCACCTGGTATCTGTACGAGAACGGCCGAATCCTGGTGAACCTGGCCGACTTCCGCAAGCGCCTGGACTACCTGCGCGAGGATCCCCGCATCAGCCTCACCGTCCTCGACGGCGACAACTGGTACAGCCACGTCAGCATCCAGGGCCGCATCGTCTCCCTGGAGAACGACCCCGACTCCTCGGTCATCGACCGCATCGCCCAGCACTACATCGGCAGCGACTATGCCGTCCGCGACCAGAAGCGCGTCTCCGCCTGGATCGAGATCGACCGCTGGCACGCCTGGGGCGACATCGCCAACAAGGCGAAGTAGTTCCCGCCGACAAGGCCAAGTAGTTCCCGCCGGCAAGGCGAAGTGGTTCCCCGAAACGTGAAGCCGGGCCGCACTTTTCAGTGCGGCCCGGCCTCGTTGTCTCTGTCAGCGGGCGTTCAGCACGATGTTGGTGAAGACCCGGACTCCGGCGGCGAGGGCGCGCTCGTCGAGGTCGAAGGTGGGCTGGTGCAGGTCGAGTTGCTCGCCCTGACCGGACCAGACGCCGAGGCGGGCCATGGCGCCGGGGACCTCCTCCAGATACCAGGAGAAGTCCTCGCCGCCGCCGGACTGCGGGGTGTCGGCGAGGGCGTCGGGGTCGAGACCGCGGATGGCGTCCTCGAACATGCGCACGGCCTGCTCGTCGTTGACCACCGGCGGCACGCCGCGCTTGTAGTTGAGCTGGTAGCGGACGCCGGTGGGGGCCAGCAGGCCCTCGACGATCTCGCGGACCATGGGCTCGAGCAGCGACCAGGTGGCGTGATCGCCGGTGCGGACGGTACCGGTGAGCATGCCGGTCTGCGGAATCGCATTGGGCGCCTTGCCCGCCGACACCGCGCCCCACACCATGACCGTGCTGGTGCGCGGGTCGATGCGGCGGGAGAGCAGGCCGGGCAGGCCGGTGATGACCGTGCCGATGGCGTAGACCAGGTCGCTGGTCAGGTGCGGGCGGGAGGTGTGGCCGCCGGGCGAGTCCAGCACCAGCTCCACGGTGTCGGCGGCCGAGGTGATCGGACCGACCCGGATGCCGACCCGGCCCACCTCCAGCCGCGGGTCGCAGTGCAGCGCGAACATGCGCGAGACGTCCTCCATGGCGCCGGCGGCGACCATGTCGACGGCGCCGCCCGGCATGACCTCCTCGGCGTGCTGGAACACCAGCCGCACGCCGACCGGCAGGTCCTCGATCTCGGCCAGCGCCAGCGCGGTGCCGAGCAGAATCGCGGTGTGCGCGTCGTGCCCGCAGGCGTGTGAGACGCCCGGCACGGTGGAGGCGAACGGCAGCCCGGTGTACTCCTGCAGCGGCAACGCGTCCATGTCGGCGCGCAGGCCGATACGCGGGCCGTCGGGGCCGATGTCACAGATCAGGCCGGTGCCGCTCGGTAGCTTGCGCGGCTCGAGCCCGGCCTTGACCAGCCATGACTCCACGAATTCGGTGGTACCGAACTCGGTCCGGGACAGCTCCGGGTTGGCGTGGATATGGCGACGCCACGTCGTGAGGTCGTCCATGTGCTCCGCGAGCCACGACTCCACTACCTCGTGCCCGGTCGCCGATTCCATCGCGGCGCCGGCCGGCGTCTGCGTGTTGTTCACGCACGACGCCGCCAGTGGTCCGTTGACGCGCGCCGCGGACCGGCCGGTTGTGCTCACCGAATGTCCTCCTGTCGCTGAAACTGCCGTTGTATGACTCGTTCCGACAACCTGTCCCTGTGCAATTTGTCACCTGCGATGTGTATCGCGGTGCGAGCCAGTGCCGTTGCCCCGTCCAGGACGGCGCGATCGGCCGACGCGTTCACGGCGGCAGCCGCGAACGCGGGCTGATGGGTCACCGCACCGCCTGCATCGATGCCGATGACCGGGTGGATACCGGCGATGACATTGGTGACATTGCCCATATCGGTGCTGCCCAGCGGCCGTGCCGCCTCGAATTCCGGGGCGATCGGCTCGCGGCCGAGTGCGGTGATCTGCTCGCGATAGGCGCACAGTAGTGCGCTATCGGGAGTGAGCTCGGTGTATGTCGGCGCAAGCTTCCGGATTTCATGTGTGCACCCGGTCGCCAGGGCACCTGCCTCGAAACATGCTGATGCTCGTTGCATCAGATCATCGAGGGTCGCGGAGTCGACCGCACGTAGGTAATACAGCAGCTCCGCGTGTCCGGGCACGATATTCGGGGCGACGCCGCCCGATCCGACTATACCGTGGAGTTGTTGTCCGGGCAGGAGATGTTGCCGTAGCAAACCTAGAGCAACTTGCGCGACGGTAACGGCATCGAGGGCATTTCGCCCGTACTGTGGCGCGGCGCTGGCATGCGATTCCCGGCCGTGGAAAACCACCGACAAATCGGCGAGGGCCAGCGAATGCGCACCGGCGATATCCTCCGGGCCCGGGTGCACCATCATGACCATGGCGACATCGTCGAAGACGCCGCGCTCGAGCATGAGCACCTTGCCACCGCCGGACTCCTCGGCGGGCGTGCCCAGTACCTTCACCGTGATGCCGCAGGCGTCCGCGACCGCGGCCAGGCCCAGCGCCGCGCCGACCCCGGCGGCGGCGATGATGTTGTGGCCGCAGGCGTGGCCGATTTCGGGGAGGGCGTCATATTCGGCACAAATGCCGACGACCAGGTCTCCGCTGCCGTATTCGGCGGTGAATGCGGTCGGCAGTTCCGCCACGCCGGATTCGATGCGAAATCCGCGTTCCCGCAACGGCTCGATTGTCTTTGCGACGCTGCGGAATTCCTCGAAGGCCAGCTCGGGTTCCGCATGAATGTCGTGGGAGAGTGCGATCAGCTGATCGCGGTACCCGGCGACGGCCGCATCGGCCGCGGCGAGCAGGGCCGGATCCGCCGATGCCACGGCAGCATTCGAGGACGGCACGAACGAGTCGTGCCGACCGATCGGTACGCAGGATCTCCGGTCATCGCCGTTGCGCGATGGTGACATTCCAACAGTCTCGCACTGCCGCGCAACTCTGTCGCAGCAGGTAAGCCGGAAAATCTCCGGCAGAGTGCGGGACGCGCAGAAATCATCGCGGCACGCTCAGCAATCAGGGGTTCGAGGGCAAGCCCTCGAACCCCTGCAAAGCAGAAGGAACGGACCCTTACGGGTTGAAGGCCAGGTTCTCCGGGGTCGTCTCCACGGCCAGCCCGGCCAGCGCCTGCTGGTGAAGCGCGCGCTTGATGACCGGCAGGTTCGGCTTGCGGTTGCCCTTGAGCATGTCGGCCCGCGCGACCGCGGTGGCGAGCAACACATCCGCATCCGCCTTGGCGTCCACGATGCCGGCGGAGATGGCGTCATCGGCGCCGTAGCGGCGGCCGGTGGTCATGGCCTCCACCGCGACCTGATTGACCAGGCGATTGGTCAGCAGCGCGTTCATGGCGACGGTGAACGGCATGCCCAGGTGCACCTCGGGCAGGCACCAGAAGCCGCGGTCGGCGCGCATGACTCGGAAGTCGCAGGAGGTGGCGAGCATGGCGCCGGCGCCGAAGGCGTGGCCGTTCACCGCGGCGACCGTGGGCAGGCCGAAGGCCAGCAGGCGGCTGTAGAGCGAGTGCACGCGGTCGAGGTACCAGCAGTTCTTGTCGAAGTTGCCGAACAGCCAGTCGGTGTCGAGGCCGTTGGAGAAGAACTTGCCGTCAGCGGTGACCACCAGGGCGGCCGGGCCCTCGGACGCCTCGACCTCGTCGAGCAGCGCGTGGACCTCGGTGATCCAGTCGGGGTGGAAGCGGTTCTCGTTGTCGATGGCCTGTCCCTCGGTCCCGAGGTACAGCACGAACACATCCCCATCACGCTTCAAATACGGCATGCGTGCAGCGTAGCGGGGGCGCGACGAGATACCTACCGACGGGTAGCAATTACCGGCAGGACACGAACGAGAAGGACAAAGGGGATGAAAACGGCAGGTCGCGGGCACACCCGGGGCGTGCGAGATCACCTGGTACTAGGGTGGGCGACATGCTAGCCGAGAAGGCCATGGGCGGGGTTTCCGAACTAGCCGCCGAAGCCATTGCGCAACGAACGGGAGTGCAGCAGCACCGGATTGCCGTGGTGCTGGGGTCCGGCTGGCAGGAAGCTGCCGCCGAAATCGGCGAACCGGCCGCCTCCATTCCGATGGCCGAGGTGCCGGGATTCGGATCGCCCACCGCCCAGGGGCATCAAGGCACCATTCATTCCGTCACGGTCGGTGACGCGCCGGTGCTGCTGCTCATGGGCCGCCAGCATCTCTACGAGGGCCACGCGCCCGGCCAGGTCGTGCACAATGTGCGCACCGCATTGGCCGCCGGCGCGCAGACCGTGCTGCTCACCAATGCGGCGGGCGGGATTCGCGACGGGCTGTCGGTCGGCGAGGCGGTACTCATCTCCGACCACATCAACCTGACCGGGCGCACCCCCATCGAGGGCGCGAACTTCGTCGACCTGGTCGACGCCTGGGATCCCGAATTGCGGGCACTGGCAAAGGAAATCGAGCCCGGCCTGACCGAGGGCGTGTACGCGGGCCTGACCGGGCCGCAGTACGAGACCCCCGCCGAGATCCGCATGCTGCGCACCATGGGCGCCGACCTCGTCGGCATGTCCACCGTACTGGAGGCCATCGCCTGCCGCGAGGGCGGGGCCAAGGTGCTCGGCATCTCGCTGGTCACCAACCTGGCCGCCGGGGTCACCGGCGCGCACCTCTCGCACGCCGAGGTGCTGGCCGAAGGCCACGCCGCCGCACCGCGATTGGGCAAACTGCTGCGCGGCGTGCTGGAACGCCTCTAGGCGCGCGGGGATGCTGCGCTTCGGAACCGCCGGGCTGCGCGGTCCGCTCCAGGACGGCCCGGACGGCATGAACGTGGACACCGTCTCGCGGGCCTCCGCCGGGATCGCCGCCTGGCTGCGCGACCGCTGCCTGGGCGGCGGACTGGTGATCGTGGGCCGCGACGCCCGGTACGGCTCCGCCGAATTCGCCGCCGCGACGGCGGAAGTCTTTGCGGCGGCCGGTTTCTCGGTGCTGACCCTCCCCCGCCCGCTGCCGACACCGGTGGTGGCCTTCGCGGTCCGCGAACTGAAAGCCGTTGCCGGAGTGCAGATAACCGCCTCCCACAACCCCGCCACCGACAATGGCTACAAGGTCTACCTCGACGGCGGCTCCCAGCTCATCCCACCCGCCGACGCCGAGATCGAGCGCTGCATCGACGCCGTCACCGGGCACATCCCCCGCACCGATCCCGGACCGGCCGCCCCCGACCCGAGCATTCTCGGACTGCCCGCGGGCACTCCCGCCGAAGAGCTGGGCGAGGAGATCGTCCGCCGCTATCTGGCCCGAGTCACCCTGCTGCCCAGCCTGATCGGCGGCGAGTCCGCGAACCGGCGACGCAGTGAGATTCGAATCGCGCTGACCGCCATGCACGGGGTCGGCGGGGAGTTGGCGGTGGCCGCACTCCGGGGTGCGGGGTTCGGCGACGTGCTGGTGGTCACCGAGCAGTTCGCGCCGGATCCGGATTTTCCGACGGTGGCATTTCCGAATCCCGAGGAGCCGGGGGCGGCGGATCTGCTGCTGGGGCTGGCCGATCGGCTGGACGCGGACATCGCCATCGCGCTCGATCCGGATGCGGATCGGTGCGCGCTCGGGGTGCGGGGACCGCACGGGTGGCGGATGCTGCGCGGCGACGAAACCGGGGTGCTGCTGGGCGATTTCGTGTTGCGGACGGCCGCGCCGGACTCCCGGGTGGCCACGACCATCGTGTCGTCGCGGCTGTTGAGCAAGCTGGCTCCGGCGCGCGGGGCGCGGTACGCGGAGACGCTGACCGGGTTCAAATGGCTGGCCCGGGCGGGTGCGGGCCTGGTGTACGCGTACGAGGAGGCGATCGGCCACTGCGTGGACCCGGCCGCAGTGCGCGACAAGGACGGTATCTCCGCGGCGGTCGTCGCGGCGGATCTGGTGGCACAGGTGAAGGCGGAGGGGCGGACGCTGTTCGACGTCCTCGACGACTTCGCGGTCGAATTCGGTGTGCATGCCGGGGATCAGGTGTCGTTGCGACTGCCGGATGTCAGCGAGGCGGCGGCCGTGGTGGCGCGGCTGCGTGAGATCCCACCGACCGAGATCGCCGGGGAAGCGGTGAGCTGCACCGATATGGCTCGGCTGCGCGGGCAGATGCGTACCGACGCACTGGTTTTCGAGGGCCCGACGCTACGCGTGGTGGTCCGGCCGTCGGGTACCGAGCCGAAGCTCAAGTGCTATCTGGAGACGTTCGTGCCCGTGGCCGATCGGGACGGGCTCGCAGAAGCCAAGGCCGCTGCGGCGCAGCGGCTCTCCGAGATCCGGATGTTCTGCGAGAAGCTCTGAGCCCGGGAGTGGTTCAGCGCGGGCCGAATTGGCGGTCGCCGGCGTCGCCGAGACCGGGGACGATGTAGGCGTCGGAGTTGAGTCCGCGGTCCACCGAGGCGGTGACCAGGCGCACGGGGTGACCCGATTTCTCCAGGGCGGCAATGCCTTCCGGTGCAGCGACCACGCACAGCACGGTGATGTCGCGAGCATTGCGGGTGGCCAGCAGGTCCAGGGTGTAGACCATGGAGCCGCCGGTGGCGAGCATGGGGTCGAGCACCATGACCGGGGTGCCGGACAGGTCGTCGGGTAGCGACTCCATGTACGGGGTCGGCTGATGCGTCTCCTCGTCGCGGGCCAGGCCGACGAACCCGATCCGAGCGTCCGGAATCAGGTTCTCCGCGGTCTCCACCATGCCCAGCCCCGCGCGCAGCACCGGAACCAGCAATGGCGGAGCATTCAGCCGCGTCCCCTCCGCGGCGGCCACCGGCGTGGCGATCGGGAATCGCTCCACCGGGGCGTCCCGCAGGGCCTCATAGACCAGAATCCCGGTCAGGTCCCGGAGCGCGGCCCGGAATGTCGGATTGGTCGTCCGGGCATCTCGCATGGTGGTCAGCAAGGCGGCAGCGAGCGGATGGTCCACGACGAGTGTGCGCATACGAAAACCATAGGTCAGCACCGCCGTCCGCGATCCCCGCCCACCGGAATTCTTCCGCCCCGGGAACCGCCCGGCCCCGCCCCGCGTCCAACCCCGTGCAGCAGACATCCATCCCGCGACCGGCATGAAGGGGGCATTCATGCACCGCCTCTCGATCCATCCCGACGGCCTCACCGCCTATGCGACGACCACCACCGTCCTCGCCGCAGACCTCGCGGCCGCCGCCGCGCATGCCGCCACCGCCGCCCCCGAACTACTCGTGCCCGCCTTCGGCCTCATCGGCACCGACTTCCTCACCGCCTACGCCGCGGCGCACGGCACCCACGTGACCACTCTCGACGAGGTCTCGACGGCCCTCGCCGCCACGAGCGTCACCACCGCCACCGCCACGGCCGCCTACACCGACCACGACAGCGCGTACGCCGCGACGCTGGGCACCGTCGGCGCGGAGCCGTGACAGCCGCACCCGAGATCCGCTGGGCGGCAAGGCGATGCGGCGGGGTGGATCGAAAGATGTTGCAGCGCGGGAGGACTCGGGCGGGAGTGGGCGGATGAGCGGGGAGCCGGCGGCCGGGGCGCTGGCGGAGCCGATCGTCGAGTTGCTGCGCAGCTTCGGGTCCGGATCCCCCGGGGCCGCCGAGGTGCTGCGGGAGACGTCGGCTGCTGTGGAGCAGGTTCACGCCGAGAGCCGGGCGAGTGTCGACCGGATGTCCGACGCGTGGCGGGGGCGGGCCGGTGATGCGGCCGTGGACGAGGCGCTGCGGGTGCAGACCTCGGCCGCCATGGCGGCGGAGCGGGGGCGGGCCATGGCGGCGATCGTGGAGCGGGCGGATGCGGAGGTCGCCGCCGGGCGGCGGGAGGTGGAGGAGATTCTGCGATCGTTCACGGTGGAGGTCGAGGCGATGGGTGCGGCCGGGTTCACCGTGGGTGGGGTCGCGGCCCTGGTGGAGTCGGCGATCGATCACATCGGGCAGGCCATGCGGGTGGTCGAGCGGGTGCGGGCCGAACTGGATTCGGAGACTGCGCTCATGGCGGAGTTGGCGCTACCTGTCCCGGCGCCCGGCCAGGTGACACCCGGGTCGTCCGGACCGGGCGATGCGGTGGTCGTACCGGCGGCGAGCGTGCCGATGGACAGTGTGGCGCCGCAGGCAGGGACGAGCCTCGCGGCCGCCGGGGGCGTGGTCGCGGCGGCCGGGGACACGCTGCTCGGGTCCGGGCTCTCGCCGGGCGGCCTGCACACCAGCCCGGCGTCGGTGACGATGCCGAAGACGCCTGATCGCGGCCATGATTCGACGGTTACGCGGCCGCAAGGGGGTGGGGTACGGGTGACGCTGCCGGATGGGAGCACCGTCGAAGCGCCGAATCAGCAGGCGGCGGATGCGGTTCGGAATGCGTTGAGTGCGGTGGGGACGCCGTATGTGTGGGGTGGGGAGACGCCCGGCGCAGGGATGGACTGCAGCGGTCTGACCCAGTGGGCCTATGCGCAGGCGGGTGTCTCGCTGCCGCGGCTGGCGCAGGAGCAGGGGTACGGGCACCAGCGGGTCGGTCCAGGGGACTTGATGCCCGGCGATCTTGCGGTCTGGGACGGCCACGTCGCGATTGTCACCTGTCGATACAGGTACTGTTAAAATCCTCCGTATGTCTGGCCATTCACGCAGGTCACCGGTAGAAATCATTCGGGCAATCATCTACGCGCGCGTGTCGAAGGACGACGGGAAGCGTGGGCGCAGCGTGGCGGAGCAGGAAGCATCCTGCACCGCGGACTGCGAATACGAGGGGTGGACGATCGCGGCCGTCCTGACCGACAACGACCGCGGAGCGTCTCGGCACTCGAGGCGCGATCGCGAGCAGTTTCAGACGCTGCCGACGATCCTGAAGCGCGGCGACGTCCTCGTGGTGTGGGAGCCCTCGCGAATCACGCGTGACATGAAGGAGTTCGGGGCATTTTGCGACCTGTGCGCCGAGCGCGGCGTGCTGCTGTACTACGACTCGCGCCTATGGGACCTCAACGATGATGACGACCGGAACAGGGTGTGGCAGGACATCCTCGATGGCGCGAAGCAGGCTGGCAAGACGCGCAAGCGAGTCCTGCGGGCCCTGGACGCGAACCTCACCGACGGCAAGCCGCACGGTAAGACGCCGCCCGGCTACAGAATTCGGTACGAGGGCGGTCGGGCGATCGGCAGGGAAGTCATTCCAGCGCAGCAGGCGGTATTGAAGACCGCTGCGCGACGGGTTCTGAACGAGGGGCCGTCGGTATCGCTTCGCGCCGTCAGCAAGGAGCTTGCCGAGCAGTGGAAGATGGCCGGCGGTAGTGGAAGATTCGAGCCGAGGGACGTCAGGCGGTTCCTGATCAGCCCAACAACATTCGGATACCGCGCTCACGACAACCAGATCGCGCGCAAGGGGACGTGGGATCCGATTCTCGATCCCGAGTGGTATCGGCCGTTGTGCGCGATCCTCAATGATCCGGGTCGGTTGATGCACCGAGGCAACGAACCGATGTGGCTGCTGACCTACCTC
Source organism: Nocardia sp. NPDC059154 (assembly GCF_042755705.1). Taxonomy (NCBI): domain Bacteria; kingdom Bacillati; phylum Actinomycetota; class Actinomycetes; order Mycobacteriales; family Nocardiaceae; genus Nocardia; species Nocardia sp. NPDC059154. Next base: position 22,689 of record NZ_JBHZCS010000045.1, on the reverse strand, counting down.
GCCAAGTGCGGTGCCTGCCTGGAGTTGGGCGAGCCCGGGGTCATCGGCCGCAAGGGCTTGGATGAGAGGTGCAAGACGGAAACCTACACGTGCCGAAAATACGGACATGTGAGGCGCAATATGAAGCGAGTCGACGACCATGTCGAGGAGCTGCTGTTGCAGTTGCTGGAGGCCCCGGATGCGCTGGCGAAGCTGACCGCCAGCGAAGACGAGGACCAAGTCTCGATCGACGATGAGCTGGCGACGATCGATCGTGTGCGCGCCGAGATCAAGGCGTACATAAAGCAGGCCGCCAAGACGCGCATGTCGGCGCTGGCGATGTCCACCTATGTCGAGGAGCTGGAATCGGAGATCGCCGAGGCGCAGGCGAGGATCGACGCGATGACCAATGCGGTCGATCCGGTACTCCGCGATATCGTCGGCCCGCACGCGCGGCGCAAGTGGACTGCCTACACGATTCCGCAGCGGCGGGAAGTCATTCGGCGGGCGATGACAGTCACCATCCAGCAGGTCGATCGTCGTGGCCGCTTCAGCGACCTGGGCGTATCCGTAGAGCCCGTCCCGCAATTCATGATTTAACCAAACGACCAATTCCTAATCATCCTGAGCGATTGTGCACATTCCACCCGGGGAATTGTGCAATTCTTCACTTGGCATAATTCGTCAGGTGGCACAAGATGTCAGCGTGTCGCTGCGGTTTACATGGAAATCCAGGGAATATAATGCGGCGCTCGATAGGATTCCGCGTTATTCGGCAAACTTACTGTTACATCGCGTTTTACATAGCTCGCAAGTTGCGCGGATCACGATGTCTTGGCCATCGAAAGTTCGATCTTGGAACGCTTGTGATCGATTGTTCAAAGCGCTAATATTCGGCTAGCTTTGAATTTGCAGGATCGCACTGCAGGCAATTGGCACGCTCCCCCAACTCCCTCCCGAGTGGGGGGCGCTTGCACTTGGTAAATGCGGGAGCATGTGTGGGAACGATGGGCATTGATGTCGCAAGGGGCGTGGCCGCGCATCGCGGCTGCCCAAATGGCATATGGGGCGCTCGGCTAGTTGGGAATATTAGCCGGGTCGGCGGCATTCCTCAGCGCGAATCCGTGAGCGATCCGATGACACGAGGGAGCGCAGAAGAGTTTCCGCCGAGCCGCCCCAGTGCGGAGCTGTCTCGGATCGCTATCGCTGCCGGGCGCAGAGGGATGACGATGGACGAACTCGGACTATTGCTCGATGCCAAGCTCATCCTGTAGTGCCTTCACGAGATCGCTGGGCATGATGCCTACGGCCTTGTAGATCTTGACCATATGCTGCATCGTGATCGGTCGGTCGCCACTCTCCAGGCGGCCGACCGTTTTTTTATTCATGCCGATGAGCTCGGCGAGCTTCTCTTGGCTCAATCCGCGCCGAACGCGCTGCGCTCGTAGCTCGAGCCCGAGCACCTTGTCTACGCGCTTGGCTTCGGCGTCGTCGCTGCCCTCGGGCCCGTTTCCGGTCTCGGCGCTGGAGTCTGTGGTGTCCATACGCTCCATTTTGGGGACCGAACTAGGCCCATGGCAACCCCTTCGGTCCCCTCGGCCATTCGTTCGACGTTAACCAGATGGTGACCGAACTGGGATCTTTGGAGACCAAGCTCGGTTGAAAAGGTACCGAACTTGGTCTAGCGTGGCTCGCATGGACACCGCGAGTCGGGCAGCAGCCGAAACGGTCCGTACCGCCATCTGGCGGGCGCGCACCACACAGACGGCGGTTGCTGCTGCCATTTCAATGTCATCCACCACCTGGCGGCGGCGGATCTCCGGCAAGAGCTCGTTCAGTCTGTCCAACCTGGTTGCCATCGCTGGGGCTCTCAAGATCGACCCGGTGCAACTCGTCAACGAGGTGATGGAGCGAGCGTTGCAACTCGACGACGACGAGGCGATGGAGCAAGCCTCGTGAGCCGTCCCGAACGGCCAGCCGTAGATCCCGCGATGCAGGCATGGATCGACGAGCAGAAGAAGAAGTTCAAGCCCGGAGACCTGGACGACGCGATCCGCCTCATGCGCGGCTATGCGCGAACCGAGCGTGAGCGGGCTCGCACCGCGCCGCAGCTGACCGCCCGCACTGCCTAACAGAGTTCCGCCATGGCTTCCATCGACGCCATCGCGGGCCGCGTGGCCGCTGAGGACTCCCCATCTCCCCCCCCGGCCGCGCACCGTTCCCAAATCCCTACGCAGACAGAGAGATAGCGATGGACTTGCTCACCTGGATTTGCTCGCTGATCCACCCGGCCCCGCGGCCGATCCCGGAACCCCTGCCCCTTCCCCTGCACACCCCGATCGGATCGTGGCCGATCGGAGCTGGCGCGTGACCGGCGCGCTGGTCTTCGTCGCCGCCTGGTCGCTGCTGTTCGCGGCAGTGAGTCCGCTGCTGCGCCGCGCGATCTTGGCGGGCAGGCGGCCGCGATGAATCACCCTCGCCCGCATCATGTTCCGGACACGGCCGCCATCCTCGGCTGGGACTTCATCGCGCTGCTCATCGTGGGCGGCGGAGTCCTCACGGGCATGTGGCTGAACTGCTGGGGAGCGGCGCTGTGATCGACTGGCTCTGCGTCGCAATCGTTGCCATCGCCCTGGGCCTCGCTGCCCTCATCGTCGCGTCCGTTGGTGGTCGGCGATGAGCACCCACACCCCCTGGTACGTCGCCTACGAGGCCGACGTCGAGGCGCACGGACTGCTGCATCGGCCGCTGACCGCGCTGCCACTTCCGGAACCCCTCGAGCCCGAAGAGTATGCGCTCGTCGCCGACATCGTCGACACCAGCGCGGCCATGGCCGGCCAAATCCTCGTGCCGCGCGTGATCAGGAATATCACCGGCGCTGTCCTGCAGCTGCTCGGCATCAAGTCGCCCACCGGCGGGGCGAACACCTCGCCGACGGGCGACCCCATCAACCCCTGAAATGAAGCATCCCGCGAGTTCCTACCTCGCGGGATGCATTCCAGAGATGCAAAGGAATGCTACATGGGCAAGCATCACGCACCGGGCAACCGCTGGTGGCCACGGCGGCGGCGCGCCGACATCGCCGCGCAAACCGAGGACCAGGCGCGCCGCGCCGCGGCCGAAGCGGTGACCGACCGGCACACCATCTATGACGAGCGGAACGAGAGGTACGTCGCCGCGAGCGCCGGGCGGCAGTCGCTCGTTCGCGGCGGCACGCTGAAGTCCGACTTCACGGATCCGGCCTGGACGGGCCGCGCCGGGCTGGCCGACGAGCGCCAGGCGGTGACCCAGTGACGCAGACACCGATCACCGTGGACGGCTACGCATTCGAGTCGGCTGTCGAGAATGCCGTCTCCGACTTCATGAATGCGCTCGCACCGGACGCGCCGCGCCTGAATTGGAACTTTCAGATCTCCGCGGAATACATCGAGCTGATCGCATTGGTCAGCGCCCACCGCCACGATGACCCGCGGGCCGTCGCCGAGTGGTGGGCCGCCCTGCTGGGCCTCGACGGCGACGAAACCGTGAGCGGTCGGCGCAGGCTGACCGGCCGCCTCGACGGCATGAACATCGACACCAAGGTCAAGATCTGGTACATCACCGACCGGCCCGAGTTCGATGCCGCCGGTGCGCGGTTCCTCCAGGCGGTGGGCCTGTGAGCCGCCGATTGAACGCGGCTGCATCGCTCGCCGAGCCCAACGACCTGATCAGCGACGCTGCCGTGTGTGAACGCTGCAGCGGCACCGGCGAATTGAGCCGCGGGCGCATGTGCCCGGACTGCGATGGCGTCGGCCTCATCGGCGACGACCCGTGGGCCGACGACGAAATGCAGGCGCTGTGATGGCCCTGACCGAACGCCTGATGCACTACCAGGAAGAACCACTGACCCTCGACCGCTCGCGCGTCTACACGCAGCGCGACCGGGGGATATTCACCAAGCCCGTCGGCTTCTGGGTGTCCGTCGAGGGAGACACCGACTGGCCCACCTGGTGCCGGAGCCAAGAGTTCAGGGTCGACACCCTCGCGGTCGCGCACGAAGTGCGGCTGCGCGAGTCGGCCAACATCCGAATCGTCACCTCCGTCGCCGAGATCGACCGCTTCCACGACGAGTTCGCTGCGCCCTCGGATTTCAACATCCGCATGGGCTACGGCAAGAGCTACTGGGGCATCGACTGGCCGACCGTCGTGCAGCGCTACGACGGCGTCATCATCACCCCGCACCTGTGGGAGCGTCATCACAGCCTCGACTGGTACTACGGGTGGGATTGCGCGTCGGGGTGCATCTGGAACCTGGATGCGATCGAGTCCGTGACGGTCACCGCCGAGGCGGTGATGCAGTCGTGACCGCCCCGACCGAGCCGGGTTTCTACGCCGGCGTTCCCGAGGACGTCTACCACAGCGACCGCGCCTCTATCTCCTCGTCGCAGCTACGCCGTCTGCTCGCGGTGACTCCGTACCGGTGGCGGCACGAGCGTGACAACCCGAAACCGCCGTCGGGAGAGATGGAATTCGGCACCGCGGTACACACGATCGCGTTCGAGGTCGGCGCGCAGCCGGTGAACAGCGGCCACCAGCTCTGGAACTCGAAAGAGGCCAAGAAGCGCGTCGCCGAGATCCGCGCCGCGGGTGGTATCCCGATGCGGCCCCGTGAATTCGAGGCCGCGCACACCGCCGCGAACAACCTGCGAGCACACCCCGAGGTAGCGCGGCTGCTCGCCTCGGGGCAATCCGAATTGTCTGCGTGGGCGCGCGACCCTGAGACCGGCGTCATGCTGCGTGTCCGTGCCGACCGGGTGCATTGGACGGGTCCGACAGCCGCGGTGATCGGCGACGGCAAAACGTCGAGCGAGCCGGGCCCTGACGAATTCATGTGGAGCGTAGACAAATTCGGCTACCACCGGCAGCAGGCGCTCTATCAGAAGGTGTTCGCGCTACTGGGGATCCGCACAGCGTTCATGTTCCTCGTCGTCTGCACCGATCCGCCATACGAGACGTACGTCGTCGAGCTGCCCGACCGGGCCGTCGAACTCGGTGAGCGCGACAACGCGCGCGCACTCGCCATCTATGCCCACTGCCTCGCCACCGGCGAATGGCCCACCCACCACCTCGGCATCCACGAAAGAGATCTGCCCGCACGGGCATACAAGCGGGAGGAATACCTGTGACAACAGAAGTAGCGACCACCACCGACGACCAGTTCGTGCCCACGCTCGGGTCGGGATTCGGCGACCCGCTCGGCGCGGTCACCGTCTATCTCGACGTGATCGACACCGCATACAACCTGGCCGAGAAGCTGTGCCGCACACCGCTGGCCGGACCCGTGTACCGGGGCAAGCCCGCTGACGCGGCCGTGGCGATCCTGTATGGCGCGGAGATCGGCCTGAACCCCATCCAGTCGTTACAGCAGATTTTCACCGTGCACGGCACGCCGGCCATCTACGCCCGGACCATGGTCGCAATGCTCAAGCGGCGCGGGTACCGATTCCACACCGTCGAATCGACCGGCACCGTGGCCACCGTCACCGGCACAGCGCCCGGCGGCGACACCGAAACGAGCACCTGGACGATCGAACGCGCCATCCAGGCCGGATACGTCCCTCGGATCGACGAGAAGACCGGCAAGTACGCACTCAACGCCAACGGCAAGCTCGACGGGAACATGAAGTACCTGACCGACCCGGCGAACATGCTCTACGCCAAGGCCGCCGCCGAGGTCTGCCGCCGCCTCGCCCCCGACGTGCTGCTCGGTATCTCGCGTACGTCCGAGGATCTCGAATCCGAGCCCGCGCCCGCGCCGGTGCGCGTCGCATCCGAGCGGATCTCGACGGGCGACGTCCTGGGCGATGCTGCCCCGCCGCCCGTAGTCGTCGAATGGGTCGACGACCGGGCGGCCGAAGCGCCCTCAGATTCGAGCGCGAAACCGGAACCTGCGCAGGTCGATACGCCTGCCGAACCTGAGCAGCCGAAGCGGCCTCGCACCACGCGGAAGGCCGACAAGCCCGCTGCGCCGAACCTGATCACGGCCGAGCAGTCGGAGAAGATCGGCGAGCTCATGACCAAGCTCAAGGTCACCGACGAGGCCCAGCAGCGCGACTTCGCGTCGATGATCCTGCAAAAGCCGGTCCCGGACCCCAGCAAGCTCACCATCGAAGAGGGCGAGATCCTCATCGCCGAGCTCATCGAGACGCTCGCCGCGGAGCAGGCGAAGGCCGCGGCCGAAGGCGGTGCCCAGTGAGCACGCCGATCGTCTTCCTGGACACCGAAACCACTGGCCTGCACGCCGGCCGCCGACCGTGGGAGATCGGCATGATCCGGCGCGACGGCGACGAGCAGCGCGAGATCACCCTCTACGTGTCCGATGTGGAACTCGCCAACGCTGAGCTGATCGGCCTGAACATCGGAGGTTTCCACGAGCGGCATCCGCTGTATCGCAAGGAGATCGGCGGAGCGTTCGACGCTGAGTACGAGTCGGACGACGTCGTCGATCCGTCCGAAGCGGACGCTCTGCTCAAGGTCGACGAGGCGTTGTACCCCGAGCAGCGCGCCGCCGTGATCGTCGAGCGGTGGACGCGCGGCGCGCACATCGTCGGGGCCTGCCCGAACTTCGATACCGAGACGTTGGCGGCGATGCTGTGGCGCCATGACCTGTGCCCGGCGTGGCACTACCACCTCCTGGATGTCGAGGTGATGGCCATGGGTTGGCTTGCGGCCCTGGGCGAAACGGTCGACTTGCCGTGCAAGTCCGACGACCTTTCGCGGATGTGCGGCGTCGAGCCGCCGAGCAAGAGCGAGCGGCACACCGCCATGGGCGACGCCCGCTGGGTCCGGCGCTGGTACGACCGGATCACCAGCGCGGCCGTAGGCGGTGCGGAATGAGCACCGACAACATTCCGAACGGCCTGCCGAGCGCGCTCCACCTTCTCAAGGCAATACGCGACATCGGACAGCAAGCCGCGGAGCGTGGCTTGCTCACCGACGACGCCGGTGTCGTCGCCCTGCGCGACGCGCAGGCTCATCTGTCCAATGGCGCGATGCCGCATGGCCTGCTCGCGATCGTCGACGAGCTCGGCCAGATCGAGAAGCGACTCGGGCAGATCGTCGACGCGCTCCCCGCCGGCCTGGGCCTCCTCGAGCGGCTGGCCGCAGCCATGGAACTCGGGGACGTCATCAACGCCATGATCGCCGGTTTCGGCTACCCGTCCGGCTCGCTCCATGAGACCGACGCGCACGCCCGGATCCGCGGCCTGATCGCCGAAATCGTCTCACCCGCAACCGAACCCAAGGAGTCGTGATGTCCGAGCCTGAGCCCACCACCGATGAGCCCGTGATTCGGCCGATCGTCGATTTCATCGCCGAGCTGCGCCGTGGCGCGGTCGCCAACGAGATGTCCGAGGCGATGCACGAGCTGATCGCCGCCGTGCAGGACACCCGCAAGCCCGGCTCGATCACGCTCACGATCAAGGCCAGCATCCAGAAAAACCACAGCGCCCTGTCGATCGCCGACGTCGTCACCAAGAAGATCCCGACCCGGCCGCGCCCCGAGTCGCTGTGGTTCGTCGACGCCAACGGCAACCCCACCCGCAGCGACCCCTCGCAACTCGAATTCGAGGGCATCCGCGTCGTCCCGTCCAACCCCATCACCATCGGAAAGGCCAAGAAGGCATGAGCACCAACAACATCGACCGCACCGAGACCGACGCCGCCGCTGAAATCGCCCTGGACTCCATGCGGTTCAACCAGGACTGGCACCCGAACGGCAGCAAGGTGCACGTCAACATCCTGCGCGACGGCGAACGCGTCGCCGCCATCTCCCACGAGAAGCACGCCTTCGAGCCGTACCGGGCCCGCGGCGAGTCGACCGTGTCCGACGTCGCCAGCTTCGCCACCCTGCTCGGGATGGCGGAGCACCACGGCTCGGTGATCTTCGCCAACGAAGGCGCCGCCCGACTGACCGCTGTCGTCAACTTCCACGGCTGGCGCGATCACCGAGTCGCGTTGCAGCTCACCCCCTCCGAGCAGCTGCGCCGCTGGACACAGACGAGCGGAAAGCTGCTCAAGCAGGGCGAGTTCATCGAGTTCATCGAAGACAACTACGCCGACATCACCGACCCGACCGCGGCCGACATGCTGGAACTCGCCCAAAGTTTCCAGGCCACACGGGAACTCGAGTTCGATGCCCGGATCCAGCGCACCTCCGGCGCCGTCCGATTCCGGTACCACGAGGACGTTCAGGCCAAGGCGGGCGCGTCCGGCGAGATCGAGGTGCCCGAGACTTTCGTTCTCGGCCTGCCGATCTGGCGCGGTGGACAGAAGATCGAGCTGTCCGCCGCCCTGCGCTACCGCATCGGCCGTGAAGGCCTGCAGCTCGGGTTCAAGGTGCTCGCCCTCGACGAGGTGGTCCGCGACGCGTTCGCCTCGGCGGTCACCGTGGTCGCCGAGCAGCTCGACGCCGACCACGGGCACACCATCGTCTACGGCCCGGCACCGGACCAGGTCACCGCCCTGGCATGAGCGACAGCAATGTCGTGGCAGGGCCGCGTCCTGGCAGCAGCCGGGCCGCGGCCCTGCCCGCCCGCGCGGTGACACCGCCGCGCCCTATTCCTCACCGCTACCGGGTCGGCACGCACGGCCCGGTTGTGCTCATGGACTGCCGGGAATGCCGCACCCCCTGGGCGCCCGATGTCGAGGTGCCCCGAGACCGGCTGTGCCGCAACTGCCGCCGCGACGCCGACGAGGCGACGCCGGCGCTTTTCGAGATTGGGGGCACGTGATGCCTTGGTTCAAAACCGACGACGGGTTCTCGAATTCGCGCGAAGTGCTTCGGATCCCGCGTAAGTACCGCGCGGCAGCGGTCGGCGTCTACCTGCTCGCGGGTACGTGGTGCTCGAAGGAACTCACTGACGGATTCGTTCCCGACTACGTGCTGCCTGAGCTGTGCGGCACCGCGGCCATCGCCGCCCGCCTCGTCGAGGCTGGCCTCTGGGAAGTCGTCGACGGCGGCTGGCAGTTCACGAACTGGGCAAAGAACCAGCCCACAGCGGCAGTCGTGATCGCCGAGCGTGAGCGGGAAGCCGAGCGCAAACGCGCCTATCGCGAGGTGAAGAAGAACCAGGCCGCTGCGAAGTCGGCTCAGTCCGAAGATGTCCCGAACGTGTCCCACGGGACGGCCGAAGATGTCCCGGAAATGTCCCACGGGACAGACGCGGGTGTCCCGGACGTGTCCGGCCTACCCGACCCGACCCGACCCGACCCGACCCGACCCGACCCAAGTATTACGTCGGCGAAAACGCCGACCCCGCCGCCCCGCGACGACGTCGAAGCCCTGTGCACCCGCCTCCACGAGCGGATCACCACCAACGGCTCGAAGGCCGTCATCACCGCCAAATGGCGCACCGACGCGCGGCTGCTACTCGACCGCGACGGCCGCGACCTCGACAAAGCGTTGAACCTCATCGACTGGTGCCAGCGAGATCCGTTCTGGCACAAGAACATCCTGTCGATGACCAAGTTCCGCGAAAAGTACGACCAGCTGCGGCTCAACGCCCTCGACGAGCACCAGCGCCGCACGCCCACCGTCACACCGCTCGGGCCCTCCAGCGCCGACCAGAAGGTCCAGGGCTACCTCGACATCGCTACCCGCCTCACCAGCAGTCCGCCACAGCCACAGCCGCAACTCGACCCGATGAGGGAGCTACTCGCATGATCAGCGACTACGACATGCAGACCGCCGGGAAAGTCCTGGCCAAATGCGCCAGCAACGACCCGTGGTTCCCCAAAGGCGGCGAATCCACCGTGCTCGCCTGGGCCGAGGTGTTCGCCGACTCCGGGCTCTCGCGTGAGGATCTGCTCGCTGGTGTCACCCGCGCCTACCGCCTCGCCCCCGAAGGCTTCAAACCGCTGCCCGCCTCGATCGTGCGCCACTCCCGCGACGCCTACTTCGAGTCCCTGAAGTCGCTGCCCGAGGAGAACCGCCGCCTGATGGACACCGTCAACGAAGCGTTGCAGGACATGGGCTTCGCACCACCAGACGCGCACCGGTTTTCGCGCCACGTCGCCCTCGGCCGCACGCCCGGCGTCGAGCTCACCGAGCAGCAGCTCACCGAGCTCCGCACGAAGGTCGCCGACCGCCAGGCCCTCGAAGCCGAACCGAGTCGACCGCTCGGCCTCGGCGGAATCGTCAAGACCGTCAACGAGGTACTCGCCGATGCGTGACCGGACCGGCGACGAGCTCGACGAGGCGCCCGCCCCGCACGACCCGCGCTGCGTCGACAAGTGGATCGACCGCGACGGCGACAACCCGCAGCCCTGCCTGACCTGCAAACCCCACCTGCGCCCGAAATTCGAACGGAGACACCATGCCTGACCCCATCCCCGACACCGCCCAGCCGCCGACCGACACCGCGCTGCGGGTTGTCGAGACCGTCGAGGAACTGGACGCGCTCCCGGACCGGTCGATCATCTGCACACGGCTCGGCACAGCGGCCCAGAAAGACGAGGAGGCATGGGAATTCCCGAACGAGGTCGGCCAGATCCTCAGTGAGGATCTCGCAGGAGACCTGCCCGTCACCGTGCTGTGGCAGCCGGAGGAGGCCAAGACCGATGTCTGACCCACTCGACCTGCTGACCGTCGACCTCGCCGACGCCAGGCGAGAGCCAGGCGAGAGCGGCGACGGCGCGGACGAGCGCGAGGTCGCCGCGAGCCTTCTCGAATCGGGCTGGCGTCCACCCGCCCGCGTCATCGCGACCGCCGCGATCGCGAACGAGCCCACCGGCACCGTTCTCCGGTCCGCGCACGGCGACATCGCCTCTGTGGACCACGGCGGGTCTGGCGAGTGGCGCGGCCACAACACCAAGGTTCATTTCCTCGACTTCGCGGAGCCTTGGTGGGAGTTCGTCATGCACTTGCCGGACGGCCAGTGGTCTGTGCTGTGGCAGCCGGAGCCGGAAATCGAGTCGCTCCCTGCGGACCGCCCGGAGGTCGACCACCGCGCCCGGCTCATCGAAGCCTTCAACCCGTTCCACACCGTCGACAAGGGGAGACCAACAATGGCGCAGCCTGAAGGACACCCGACCACACTGGTCCCCCCGCTGATGCCGGAGTACTTCGCGCCCAGCATCGATGTCGATATCGCCGCCACCATCGCCCAGGCGGTCGTCGAGCAGCTCGACAAACTGGCCGGCCCGAAGGTGATCAACGAGGCGCGGGCGTACGCGGAGCAGACGTTGATCGAGATGGAGCATCACCGCGACCGCGCAATGGATTTCGAGCGCCGGGCCGAGCACTGGGCAAAAACCGCCGAACGGTACCGCGCCCGCATCACCGAGCTGGAGGCCAAGCTGGAGAAGCGCCGCATCGCCCTGGTCGCCGCCGAGGAAGAACTGCAGCAGGTGCAGGGTCTGCTGTCCCCGAACGGCTTCCCCCGCCGCATCCCGCCCGATGTGGACATCCGGGAAAGCGTCGTGCCAGCGGTGGAATGGCTGCTGTCCCGCGTCGTGGATCTGGAGGCGGCAGCCAATGCCTGACATCACCGAAGACTTCGTGCCGCGCCGCCCAGGGACATGCGGCTACGGCTCCTGCGACAACGGGCCGCGCTGCGACGGTATCCACCGATGCCGCTGTGGCGGACTGGTCGATGCGCCCGCGAACGGGTGCGAATGGCACTCACGGCCTGTCCGCGCTACCGATCAGCAGATCAATGACTGGGAAGCCTGGTTCGACGAATGCGGAGTCAGCGCCGTCACGGGGGCGATCCTCGCCGCGCTGCGGGCGGAACGCATCCATGTCGCCAACCTGCTGCAGGTCCTTGACACCGATGCCGTGTGGAGGTCGCGGCGCGCGTTGGAGGAGTACGTGAAGATTCTCGAAGGCGAACGCGCCCTCCTGAAGCAGAAGGCCAACGCCCCGGAGCAGCTCGACGCCCTGCAGCGCCTGCAGCGCCTGCTCGGCTGGCGCTGCATGGCGACAACCAGCGGCGCGAACTTCTTCACAATCGACGACCATCGCGCCGTCTGGTGCACGCTGCCGAACGGGCACGCCGGTTGGCATCAGGGCGAGATCGAGAACAAGGTGCTGACCGGCATCGCGGACGTCATGAAAACCAGGCGCTCCGAGGTGAATTGGTCAGATGTTCAAGAACCGGCCCGGCAGCCGGAGGACGGAGAGTCGACATGTGGGTCGTGATCTTCGGTGTCTGCACCGCCATCGCCGCCAATGACGCTGTAACGCACCACGTCCCGGCCGACTGGGTATGGGCCACCTTCTGGGGAATCCTCACGCTCTTGGAGCTGATCAACTACATCCGGAGAAATCCGAAAGCGGGCGACCGATGAGCCTGTACTGCGAGCTGCAGGTCAACGGGGAACGGATCGGTGCCGTCCGTGCCGTCCGCGTGGCGGGCCAAGATGGCACATACCCCGACGACGTGAACGCCTACGACGCCACCGTGGTCGACGAGGACCACACCACCCTGTGGCGAGGCCGCGTGTGGCACCGATACGGCGACGGCGCATGGGGTCTCGTCACCGCAGCCACCAACGCGATGCGGGCGGAGGCGAGCAGCCGATGAGCGTGGTCGAGGAGTTGTGTCCACTCGACGAAGACATGCCCAAGGCGTGGTGTGCGCACTGCCGCGAACAGGACCTGCCGAAACCCGAACCGCTGGACTGGTTTCCGTCGCGCTTCGGCGGCCGCTGCCCACTGTGCTCCAAGCCCATCGAAGCCGGGGACGACATCGCGTCCACCGAGGACGGCTACATCTGCCGGAGGCGACATGACGACCAGTACTGACCACACCCCCGCCGAAATCCGGGCCCGCGCTGTCGACCGTGTCGCCGCGGCCGTGCACAGCCTCTACTCGGGCAGCACCACACCGTTCGATCAAGCTGCCGCGCTCGACCAGCAGGCCGCCCGCACCATCGCCGAGGCGTACGTCGACGCCCTCGGCGACATGCAGCCCACCGCGATCGAAGAGCAGCACCTCGCGCACGGCCGACACCGCAAGCGCTACGTCACCGACTGGCACGAGACCCTCGACGCCTGGCGGAAGGACATCGAATGACCCGCGAACAGGTCGAAACCGAGGCAATCTGCACACGCTCGCTGCGCACCGACGGTCGGCATTACTGGGAACGCGCTGGCGACGATCCGTTCCTCACCTGTGCGTATTGCTGGCGGTTGGGAGACGCCGCCACAGGAAAGGTGGCGTCGCTGTGACCCGCTCACGCGCCAGCGCACGCGGCCAATGTTCCGAGTGCCTCGGAACTTTCACGCTGAAGCGCGACGGCACGGTCTATCCGCACTACGCCGCCGTCTATCAGGAGCCCGAGCCAGACGTGCAGATGAAGCGCTGCGCGGGCGCGAATCAGTTGCCGCGCACCAAGAGACCACTGTGGAGGTAACCGAATGAGCATTTGCGAACACTGCGGCGCGAACTCCTGGGCCGTGGAGATGGCCGACCGCTACCAAGATCGGTCCGAACGACTGCAACGCGAATACGAGCGTCAGGCGGCCGATCACGCGGTACAAGCTGCGCAATGGCGAGTGAAAGAGCTCCACCACGCGGAGGCGCACCACGGCTTTCAGCGCAAGGTTGCCAAGCAGCGCCGCACCATTCTCCGGCTGGAGGCCAAGCTTCGAAAACTCGGCGTGCCGCCATACGCCAAGAACACCGAGGATGTGACCGGGTGATCCGCGCCGAGGTGGTCCCGCCGTTGTTCGTGCCCGGTGACGCGGCGCCGCAGGGCAGCAAGCGGCACGTCGGTGGCGGCCGCATGGTCGAGTCGTCGAAATCGGTCGGACCCTGGCGGGCGCGCGTCGCCCTGGCTGCCCACGACCGCGGATGGATACCGACCACCGACGCGGTTCACGTGCACCTGACGTTCATCCGCCCGCGCCCGGCCAGCACGCCCAAGCGGCGCACACCGCCAGCGGTCAAGAAGCCCGACATCGACAAGCTCGCCCGCGCAGTGCTCGACGCGCTGACCGGAATCGCGTTCGCCGACGACTCGCAAGTCGTGCTGTTGCAGGCCCACAAGGTGATCGCCGAGATCGGGCAGACCCCGGGAGTCCTGATCACCGTCACACCGATCGGAGAGTGATGCCCGGTTATATCAGCGGCCAACCGCTTATAAGTGCCGCCGGACCCGATATCCCTGAATCGAATTTCACGGAGGTGTGACCATGGGACTGTTCCACATTCACCGCTGGACCAGCTGGGAGCGGATCGAGATCCGGGTGGTGGCGAGCCTCGACGGACACATCGCGGAAGGCAAACGGGCCAAACAGGAACGCCATTGCAGCACCTGCGGCCGGATCCAGCGCGCGGACATCTCGTGACCGTGACCGACATCCTGTGCACGGAATGTGACCGGCCTGTTGGGGACGGGCTGACACTGTGCACGGTCTGCGGTGAACGGCTCGTCGCCGAACTGCTCGGCGTGCCCGGCCTGCTCGCCGACCTCCAGACCGCTCGCGCCGGTCAGGCCCGCATCGCCACAGGCCGCGAGGGCGGACGGTCAGCCGAGGCCCCGCTGCCGATCAAGGACACCACCAACGAGGAACGCGGACGCGGCCTGCACCTGCTCGGTGACCAACCGGCCCTCGCCCTGCAGACCGCCCTGCACGGGTGGGCGCGTGTGCTCGCCGAGCACCTCGCGGTCGAGATCCCGATCGACAGCCGCGCCCTGGTCGTCCTCGCCACCAACGCCCGCATATTCCGCCGCGGCACGATCGACGCGCCGTTCATCGTCCACAACGACAAGGTCCGTCACGGGAAGCGCGTGCGCGAGGCCCGCATCGGCCACCGCAGCGCAGCACACCTGACCACACCGACACAGGAAGTCGAACGGCTGGCGATGTGGCTCGCCTGCCACCCGCACGAGCTCCGCGGCCTCGAAGCAGCGCGGGAGATGCTCACCGACATCACCGGGGCCTGCGCCGCGCTGCGCCGCGCCATCGACCGGCCGGCCGACCTGCTGCCGCTCGGCCCGTGCTCGGCCGAGCTCGCTGACGGCAGCAGCTGCGGATACGAGCTGCGGGCCGACCGCGAAGCCACATGGGTGCGCTGCCGCCGCTGCCGCAGCCAGCACGAAGTCCGAGAGCTGCAACGCAAGGCGGCCGATGGCATCGAGGACCAGCTGTACACGCTGCCGCAGCTGCGTCGCATCCTGCCCGCCCTCGGCACACCGGTCGGCAAGACAACGCTGTACCGCTGGGCGCAAGAACGGCGGATCGAGCCACGCGGCTGGCAGCACGGCAACCGCATCACCGACCACCAAATCAGCGACGACGACCGGCAGGTCTACAGACTCGGCGACGTCCGAGCGCTGGCCCGCCGAGACGAGGGAGACACCATGACCGGCACGTTCACCACCGTGATCTGGCACGATCGGCACTCGGGCACGTATCCGTACCTGTTCACCGACCGCGCCGTGGCGGAAGCGTGGGCGCGCGAACAGGCCCGCGAGTACGACCGGCACGGCGACTACTCCGAGGAGACATACCCGGACGGCGAACTGCGCATCACCTACAGCAGCGAAAACGACAGACTGCGGGTGATCGACGTGGTGGCGGATGCCGAGGTACTCAAGGAAGGATCAGCAGCATGAGCGCATGGGAATACTGGGACAAGGCTGAGGCGCTCATGGCCGAGTATCGGTTCCTCTCTGCCGGTGAACTCGCGGACGAGCTGGTCGACGCGGGCTACATCCTGACTGCCAACCGCGACGCGGTCGCGGAGGAGATCGCCAAGCACGATGCCGTCTACTGCCGAGAGGACTATGACGCGGACTGTAAGTGCGGCAAGTGGCTTGAGGACGACGAGTATGAGTGGCCCGATCACATGGGTGATGTGCTCGACCAGTGGATCACTGAAGCTGGAGGATCAAACCCATGAGAAACCCACTGTCATTGGCGGTCGTCGACGGCACCGTCACGTTCACCGACGCGTACGGCTACACCCACACGGCCACTGGTATCGATCTCCAGCCGGGCGATGTGGTCAGCGCCCAGATGGGCGGAGATGGCCTCTGGTTCGTTGTCGAGCGCGACGGCGAGACGCAGCGGCATCCGCTGCGGCGAGACGGCGCACCGCACTTCACGGAATTGAAGTCGACGTGGGTATGGGCCAATCCGTTTCTGCCCGATGCCGGCTCGAGATTGTCGGTGTAACCAGGTAGCCTGACTGCCGTCATCAAACAGCTGGTCCGCTGTGAATCGACGGCGGGAGCCGGTCCGGAATCCTCATCCCGGACCGGCTTTCGTCGTTTCCGGGGTGCGATCAGGATCACTGACCGGCGCATCCACAAACGGTTTGGCTCTGGTCTGGCTCTCGAGTACGGTCGAGGTACTTCCGGTGCGGAAGTCCGGGGTTCCTTCATTGCTGGTATGAAAAAGACACCTCGGACGCTTATTTCTCGGGAGCACAAACTTCAGAGTGTCTATCGCCCGGTGCGTAGGTGGGAGCTACTTCCCTCTTCAAAGGGGTAACGCGGGTTCGAATCCCGCCGGGAGGCTCGCCTCTCGTCGTCTAGCGGCCTAGGACACCAACGTTTCTTCCACCGTCTCTTTCTCGGGCGATAGACACCTCGCGTCAGGGCCTGGTGCGATGACGGTGGATACTTCTATGGTTGAGACTCCTCCGGGAGTTGCGGGTTCAAACCCCGCGCGTGCCACCGTCGCTTCTTTCTCAGGCCCTTCACGCACACTCTGAACGCCGTGCCCCCTTGCTGACGAAGGGGATAGACGTGGCAAAGTTCAACACTGCCTCGGTGCGCGCTGTCGCGCACGGGCCCATCCGGACCGATTCCACCGCGACCGGCACCACCCACCAGGGCGGACCGGGTTTCGCGCGTGACGAGAAGTCCGAACTCTTCCTCCTGGCCGTCACCAACATGGTCGGTGAGGACACCTTCTACGAGGCTGCGGGCCAACGCGATTCGCGATTCTCGACCCTGGTCCGCCAGGTCGCGCTCGCCGATCTCGATTGGCTCACCCGCTTCGCCCGCTGGCTGCGCAGCGAAGCGAACATGCGCTCCGCATCGCTCGTGCTGGCGGCCGAGGCAGCGAAGGCAAGCGTCGACGCCGGGCAGACCGGTAGTCGCGCGATTGTCGACGCGGTTCTTCAGCGCGCCGACGAGCCCGGCGAGATGCTGTCGTACTGGATCAGCCACTACGGCAAGAAGATCCCGAAGCCGGTCAAGCGCGGCATCGCCGACGCCGCGGCGCGCCTGTACAACGAGAAGTCGTACCTGAAGTGGGACAGCGATTCTCGCGGTATTCGATTCGCTGACGTCATCCAGCTGGCGCACGTCCAGCCGAAGGGTGAGTGGCAGTCGGCGCTGTTCAAGTACGCCATCGAGCAGCGGCTCGGTGTGGATGGACGGGAGATCTACAGCCAGCTGGCCACACTCCGCGCACACGCTGGGTTCCGCTCGCTGAACAGCGCTGATATCGACGTGCTGGCCGAGAACGGTGGGCTCGCAAGCGTCATCGACTCTGCTGGCGTCACCTGGGAGGCGCTGTCATCGTTCGGCGCATGGACGGCGAAGCGTTGGGAGGCCGTGATCCCGGCCATGGGCTATATGGCGTGCCTCAGGAATTTGAGGAATTTCGACCAGGCCGGCGTCTCCGATGAGGTCGCCGCGAAGGTCGCTGCGCGCCTGTCGGATCCGGAGCAGGTGGCGAAGTCGCGGCAGCTGCCGATGCGGTTCCTGTCCGCGTACCGGGCCGCGCCGTCGCTGCGCTGGTCGTACCCGCTGGAGAAGGCACTCGACGCCGCGGTGTCGAACGTGCCCGAGCTGCGCGGGCGGACGCTGATCCTGATCGACACCTCGGGGTCGATGCACGCTGGATTCAGCAAGGACGGCACCCTGATGCGGTGGGATGCGGCCACGATCTTCGGTCTCGCCCTCGCACGCCGATGCGCACACGCTGACGTGATCTCCTACTCGAACCACGGCCTGCGCTTCCCGCTGCAGACGGGGGAGTCGCTGCTGAAGTCGCTGGAGCGCTGGAAGTCTGGCGGCTACTTCCTCAACGGTGGCACGCAGACCGCCGCCGCTGTGAAGGCTGGATTCGACCGGCACGATCGGGTCGTGATCCTGACCGACGAGCAGACCGCTTGGGGTGGCGATCCCGGATCCGCTATGCCGCAGCAGGTCCCGCTGTACACGTGGAATCTCGCGGGCTACAAGCTCGGCCACGCCGCGGGCGGCCCGAACCGACACACCTTCGGTGGTCTCTCGGACAGTGCGTTCGCGATGATTCCGCTGCTGGAACGCGGCAAGGACTGCGACTGGCCCTTCTAGACCCACTGCGATACCCGCAGGCGCACTGCTAGCGAAAACCCGCAGGTCATGTACAGTGGGACTCGAAACCGCTGCTGACAACCCGACCCCAAAATCGGTTGAGCAGCGGTTTTTTCGTGCCTATGCACAGGTTATCCACATAGCGGAGTAGAGCAGCTCGGTAGCTCGGTGCGCTCATAACGCACAGGTCATCGGTTCAAATCCGATCTCCGCCACTATGCAGCGCGTCAACCGGTCCCAGATCTGTCCCGGCAAGCGCATCCAACGAGCACCCTGCCCCAGCGCACGGCCTACCCGGCGCGCTGGCCGCACACTCCGCAATCCCGGCTCAAAGCACCCGGGAGATGTTGCTGCGCGCTGCATTTCACCCATCTCACCGCAAAGGAGAACACCATGATCGACCTCATCCTGAACACCCTGCTCACCGTCTCCCACCTGTTCATCTCGGCATCGGCGTAGGTGATCGACATGGGCGCAATCGGATCCATCCTCTGGAACATCATCAGCTGGGACGACTTCGCCGTCCTCCGCCTCGCGGCCGGCCTGCTCGGACTGTGACAACCGAACAAGTGAGCAGCGGGAAACCACACCGCACTGGAGTCGGCGCACCGCTGCTCACCGCGTTCGACCGCTGGTTCGCCAGCGCGGCCGGCGTCTGGCAAACCTTCGCCGTCACCGTCGTAATCGTCATCCTCGAGCGCGTTTTCCCACACGTCGACCCCAACGGGTTCTGGCTCCTCTACGTCCTGACGATCTACTCCGGCATCACACAGCCCGCACTCGCACACGTCGGCGCCACAGCCAACAAGATGCTGCACGAGGTGCTCGCCGAGCTGCGCGCCGACTCCGGCGAAGACCTCGCCGTCGACCAAGAAACCAACGCGCTCGTGAAACGCATCGCCGAACGCCTGGACATCACCGAAGCAGAACCCCCGAAAGGCAGCCAGTCATGACCGTGCAGGTCGACACCCCGCAGATCTCGCTCAACGCGCCGTCGATGCTCGTCACCGGCATCTCGGCCGCCGCCAGCGCGCTCACCCTCACCGTGCCCGCGCCCAACAACGCGACGCTGGCCGTCTCTCGGCAGTCCGTGATCACCGGAATCGTGTTGTCCGCCAGCGGCGCAGCGTCCGGCGTCATCACCGTCACCATCGCCGACGGCGCGACCACCATCCTGCAGCTCGACCTGCAGCTCGCCATCGCAACCCCGGTGACCATCCCGCTGCCGGCCGATATCGCCATCACCCTCGGCAACGCCGCCACCGTCACCGTCTCCGCCGGCGCCACCAGCTGCGTCGTCAAGGGCACCGTCTCCTACACGTACGTCTGACCGCGAGAGGCACAACCGCAATGAGCACCGTGACCGAGCTTGACACCCGAGACCTGATCATCGCGCCCAGCCGCGAGGTCGGCCTCAAGTACGCCGAGCGCAACAGCATCGGCGACCCGCTGATCGTGACCCGCGACTACCGGCTCGCAGGAATCTCGCTGGAATCGCACCGCCTCCACATGCTGGCACCGTTCAATCCCGGTGTGCTCGACCGGCTGTGCGAGCTGGCCGGAGTCGCTGGCCAGCCGCTCGAATCGTTCTACGCCGAGGTCTGACCCGTGCCCTGGCACACCAGCGACCGCCGGAAACGACTGCCAGCCAACTGGAGTGCACTCCGCGCAGCGCGCCTCAAACTCGATGGTCACCGGTGCACGTGGATCGACCGCGGCGAGCGGTGCACCGAGCCCGCCACCGACGTCGACCACCGCCAGGCCATGACCGACGACAACCGCATCGAGGCACTCCGCTCGCTCTGCCGCGACCACCACGCCCGCAAGAGCTCCGCCGAAGGCCACCGGGCCAGCGCGGCGCAGCGGAAGGCTCAGCAGGCACGGCTGCGGCTGCCCGTCGCGCCCCATCCCGGCCAAAAGCGCCGTGACCTGCGGAAACAGGGTGGGGGGTGACCCCCGATCGGCCCCAAGAGCACCGCTACGCGATAGCGCCTCGGGTCCTGTACGGGTTCCAGGGCCGAGCGACCGACCCGCAACCGCGCCGACTGCCGGCGCCGACCGCCCCGAAGGAGACACCATGACCCACCACGACCCGAAGTCGACCGCGGACATCGACAACCGCTTCGACTTCCACCCCGCCACCACCGAGGAGAAGCGCGGCGAGCACGGCAGCGTCCGGGCGGCGTGCCGAGAGCTGGCGCACCAGTTCGACCGCGACCTGCCGCCGGGCCGCGAGAAGGCCCTCGCCATCACGCAGCTCGAGCAGGCCATGTTCTGGGCCAACGCGGCCATCGCGCGGCACACCGAGAAGTCCTGATGCCCGAAGCGGAAGTCGCCCGGATCGTTGTGCGCCGGTACTTCGACGCTGATGGCGCGCAGCAGATCGACGTTGAAGCCGTGGATGCCACGGGCGACGATCTCACGCTGCTGGAGGCGCTGGGATTGCTCGAAATCGCGAAGGTCGAACTTGCCGCGAACGCCGTCCTGTCCATGACTCGCGACCCCTAGCCGCTGTCAACGCTTTCCCTGCGCCCTGGAGGCGCTCGCCCGACCCTGGAGGTCACGATGCCTGGCCCACTACCGAAGCCGCCGTCGCAGCGTCGCCGGCGGAATGCCCCGAAGTCCTACGGCGAGGCCATTCCGACGGAGGCCACGGCCGCCGTGGAGGCCCCGACGCTCGGGTTCCGCGCTCACAAGCTGGTGCGCGAGTTCTACGCGGTCCTTCGGGACAGCGTTGAGGCGCAGTACTACTCGCCCGCCGATTGGCATCGTGTCCGGATGGAGCTGTTTTTCCTGAACAGCCTGCTGGAGGCGGACCGGATCGGTGCGCAGGCGTGGGCGGCGGTGCAGGCCGGTCTGACCGAGCTGCTGGTGTCGCCTGCGGCGAAGCGGCGGCTCGGGATCGAGATGCGGCGCGCCGAGGTCGACGAGGACGAGGACGCCGCGGTGGCGGATCTGGCCGAGTTCCGTGCCCGTCTCGGCAGCTGACCGTCTGGTTACGCTGCCGGAGGAGATTCCGAAGCTCACGCTCGGCTGGGAGGCCGTGAAGTGGGCGAGTAAGTTCCTGAAGCAGCCGAATGGCCCTCGGGCGGGTGAGCGGTACCGTCCGATCGAGTCTCAGATTCGGTTCTGGCTGCACTGGTACGCGGTCAATCCGGATGGCAGCTGGGTGTATCACCATGGTGCTCGGCGGCTGGCGAAGGGCAGCGGCAAATCGCCGTTCGCGGGTGTGCATTCGCTGGTCGAGTTCTGTGCTCCGGTGCGGTTGAAGGACTTCGACCCGAAGGCGCCCGGCGGTTGTGTCGGCCGGTCGGTGGCGATGCCGCTGGTGCAGATCGCGGCCACCTCGGAATCGCAGACCGCGAACACGATGCGTATGGTGCGCGCGCTGGCCACCAAGGGTTCGCGGGTGGTGCGCGATCACCAGCTCGACCCGGGGCGCACGCGATACAACATGATTCCCGAGGGATCGCTCGAGGTGATCACCTCCAGTGCGCACAGCGCTGAGGGTGGCGAGGCCACGCACATCACCGCCGACGAGACGGAGTGGTGGCTGCCCGGCAATGGTGGCCCGACGCTGATGTCGACGCTGCAGGACAACTTGACCAAGTCCGGTAACCGGCTGCTGGAGACGTGCAACGCGTGGCTGCCGGGTGCCGGCAGTGTGGCCGAGGCGACCTGGGATGCATGGGTTGACCAGGAGGACAACGGGTCAACCTCTGGCTCGCTGATCCTCTACGACGCGCGGATCGCGCCCCCGGACACCGACATGGCCGACGACGAGAGCCTGCGGCGCGCACTGGAACACGTGTACGGCGACTGCTGGTGGGTGGATGTCCGGCCGATCATGGTCCGGATCTGGGACAAGCGGGCGAAGGCCGACGAAAGCAAGCGGAAGTACCTGAACTGGCCGACGGCGCCGGAGGACGCCTGGGCGGATCCGCAGCAGTGGGCGGCGATGGCGGCCGGCACGAACGGGAACCCGCCGCGGCCGCTGGTCGACGGCGAGGCGATCGTCATGTTCTTCGACGGTTCCAAGACCCGCGACGGCACGGCGTTGATCGGCTGCTGCGTATCCGACGGGCATGTGTTCACCCTCGGCGTGTGGGAGCCGCCGAAGAAGTCGCACGGCGGCAAGACGATGTCGGACGAGACCTGGACGGTTCCTGTCGAGGAGGTCGACGCCACCGTCGAGCACGCGTGGGAACGGTTCAAGGTGGTCGCGTTCTGGGCGGACGTCCGCGAATGGGAGTCATTCGCGAAAATCACCTGGCCGCAGCGGTACCGGGACCGGATCGACGAGAAACTCTGGGCGGTGCCCGGCGGTAAGAGTCCCGAGCCGATCGCCTGGGACATGCGCTCGCACTCGTATCAGTTCGAGCTCGGCGCCGAGCTGGTCGAGGC
>NZ_JBHZCS010000044.1:6534-85868 GCF_042755705.1 Nocardia sp. NPDC059154 | reverse complement strand
CGACACACTATTGAGTTCTCAAAGAACACACGCACAAACGATCTCCCGGGCTCTTGGTCCCGCTCGATCGTGAGGCAACTTTTACAGCTTAGCCCCGTCCGCGCAGCAGAACCAAATCCGCTGGTTGGCTGGGAGCTAGTGTGATCATCAGGCGAAGCTCGTCTCACCGGAGTCGGTGTCCGTGTCGCTCTGACCTGGAATAAGTTACGTGTTGGTTGTTCGCATGTCAAATCGCCTGTTCAGGACGGGTTTTCGCGAACCCGTCCCGACACCGGCTGTTCAGTCCGCGGTTCCGACCCGTTCGATCCGGGCTCCCAGCGACCGCAGGTTCTCCACGAAATCCGGGTAGCCACGGTCGATGTGGAAGACATCGTGGACCTCGGTGACACCGTCGGCGACCAGACCCGCGAGCACGAGACCCGCGCCGGCGCGAATGTCCGAGGACCACACCGGCGCCGAGGACAATCGCGGAATCCCGCGCACCACAGCGTGATGCCCGTCGGTGCGGGCATCCGCGCCCAGGCGGATCATCTCTTCGACGAAGCGGAAGCGCGCTTCGAAAATGTTCTCGGTGATCATCGAGGTGCCGTCGGCGATCGCGGCCAGGCCGATGGCCATCGGCTGCAGATCGGTGGGGAACCCGGGGAACGGCAGGGTCGAGAAGTTCACGGCGCGAGGGCGATCCGCCTGCACCACACGAAAACCATCCGGTTCGAACGAGATTCGCGCGCCCGCGGAGCGCAGCTTGTCCAGCACCAGGGACAGATGCTTGGGGTTGATGCCGGTCACCCGCACGTCGCCGGTGGTCATGGCGGCGGCGATGCCCCAGGTCGCGGCGACGATGCGGTCGCCGATCACCCGGTGGGTGGTCGGCGAGAGCTTGTCCACGCCCTCGATGGTCAGCACCGAGGTGCCCGCGCCGGAGATCTTCGCGCCCATCCGCGCCAGCATGTTGCAGAGATCCACGATCTCCGGTTCACGCGCGGCATTGTCGATGACCGTCTCCCCCTCGGCGAGCACCGCGGCCATCAGGATGTTCTCGGTCGCGCCGACCGACGGGAAGTCCAGGCGAATCCGGGCGCCCTGCAGCTCCTCCGCGCGCGCCACCAGGCAGCCGTGCTCGATCTCGGAGGTCGCGCCCAGCAGTCGCAGACCGGCCTGATGCATATCCAGCGGGCGCGAACCGATGGCGTCACCGCCCGGGAGCGCCACCACGGCCCGCTTGCAGCGCGCCATCAGCGGACCCAGTACGCAGACCGAGGCACGGAACTGGGTGACGGCCGGGAAGTCCGCGTGGTATTTCGGTTCCGGCGGCGTCGCGATGGTCACGGTTTCGTGGTCGACGGTGACGTCACATCCGAGACCGCGCAGCACCTCGGCCATGAGCGGCACGTCGAGGATGTCCGGGCAGTTCGTGATGGTGGTCGTCCCCTCGGCCAGCAACGCAGCGGCCATCAGCTTGAGGACGCTGTTCTTCGCGCCGCCTACCGCGACCTCACCGACGAGCCTGCTGCCCCCGGTCACCAGAAACCGTTCACTCACGGGGGTCAGCCTAGTGGTCCTCTCTCGCGCTCGCGGCGTCTCCGCCCGGCCGCCAGAGTATGTCGCCGTCCGGGTTGGCGACCCGGCCGAGGATGAACAGCAGGTCGGACAGGCGGTTGAGGTATTTGGCGGGCAGCGCGTTCGTGTCGTCCGGGTGCGCCGCGACCGCGGCCCACGCCGACCGCTCGGCGCGTCGCGCCACGGTGCGGGCGGTGTGCAGCAGTGCCGCCAGCGGTGTGCCGCCGGGCAGGATGAACGAATTCAACGGTGCCAGAGGCTCATTGAACTCGTCGCACCACTTCTCGAGGCGGTCGATGTAGACCTGGGTGATGCGCAGCGGCGGGTACTTGGGCTCCGCGACAACGGGCGTGGACAGGTCCGCGCCGGCGTCGAACAAATCGTTCTGTATGGAACGCAGCACACCGAGCATCCGCTCGTCCGGCTGCCCGAGCGCGATGGCGACACCCAGTGCGGCATTGGTTTCGTCACAGTCGGCATAGGCGATCAGCCGCGGGTCGGTCTTGGCCACCCGCGAGAAATCGCTCAGCCCCGTGGTGCCGTCGTCGCCGGTACGCGTGTAGATCCGCGTCAAGTGAACGCTCACAGGGTCACACTATCCGGCGCGGCGGCGGCGAATTCGCTCGGAGGGGCGGGATTCCACCCAGGAGAGGAAGGCGGCCATAGCGCCGCGATCGAGTGCCAGCTCGTAGCTGCCGTCACCGTCGGAGACCTGGACGATGACCTCGTCGGTCATGATGTCGTACTCGTCGTCCTGCGGGGACCGCCGCGGACCCACCTCGATGGCGAGCCGGCGCATGGTGGAATCCGGGCCGAGCTTGAGGCTGGAGAGTTTGTAGAAGAGGAGCGTGTCCTCGTCGTAACGGATCAGGCCGTGCCGCCAGCCCCCGCCGTGGCCACGCGCGGGCAGCACGCGCAGCAGGGCGGCCGTTCCGCCGCGGCGCAGCATCACCAGGCGATACGTCGAGGCCAGGGCCAGGCCGACAAGCAGCAACACCAGAATGATCAGAAGCCACATCCCGGTTTGCAATGCCGCTCCGTCCCTTCACATCCGCGTTGCTGTCGATCACTGACCGGCCGACGGCCGGGCCCCGCTATCGGTCGATAGTAGCGACCGCGGAAAGGCGAAGTCCGGCCATCCACCGAATGTGACGTATGCGCTGATCAGCAGGGTGCAGAAGATATATCGGCCCATGGTGAACGGCTCGCCGTAAAAGCACCAGGTTTCCGATGTAGGTCGAGCTGTCGACCTCGACCTACACGAACGAGCGCACCTGGGCGTAACCGCCGCACCCGTTCACCGCCAAGGTCTCGTCCGTCCAGCTGACGCCGGCGTGCGGGCCGGGAACCTTGTTGTAGCCCCTAGGGCAGCCCTGAGGTCAGGGCAATGTCGCCGAGCAGATTGTGGCGATGGCGCCGAGCAGATTGTTCCGAGTCACCTGCGTCATGCCGGTCGTCTACCCGCCGCTGACGCCGCAGTTCATTCCGCCGATATCCACCTGGCAGCCGATCACACAGCCGGTATGCATCGTGACGGGAAGGTCGAAAGTGTCCGAATAGCCAACACTTTGCCGAAGGTTTCAGATCACATCCGTGGACCAGTGAATGCATTTGGACACGTTGAGTAACCAAGGTCTCAATTACGGCACAAGGCATCCGGAAACCTCGGCCGCTTACCAGCTCCCGGCGGCAAGAGCCTTACGTGCGACCCGCTGAGCGGGATCGACGATGGCCGTAAACTGGAACACGTTCTTATGCTCCGGACAATTGGGATGTCTTGGAAGGAGATTCCATGGAAATTACCGCTGCGGTGGCCCGGGGAGCGGACGTGCCGTTCTCGATGGAGGCCCTCACCCTGGAGGAACCGCGACCGGGCGAGGTGCTGGTGCGCATCGTCGCGTCCGGGGTCTGCCACACCGACCTGGTCACCAAGGGCGTGTTTCCCGCCGATTTGCCGATCGTGCTCGGACACGAGGGCGCCGGGATCGTCGAGCAGATTGGCTCGGAGGTAACCGGCATCGAAGTCGGCGACCATGTGCTGCTCACCTATGCCAGTTGCGGAACCTGTTCGCGATGCACCAACGGGCTTCCGCCTTATTGCGAGAATTTCGTCATTCTGAACACCTCGGGCGGACGCGCGGATTTCACCTCGCCGCTGAGCAGCAATGGCGAACGCGTGATGGGCGCGTTCTTCGGGCAATCGAGTTTCGCCACCCACGCACTGGTGCCGGCGCGCAGTGTCGTGGTGGTCGACAAGGACGTGGACCTGGTGGCCACCTCCCCGTTCGGGTGCGGTGTGCAGACCGGCGCGGGCGCGGTCGCCAATGTGATGAAGCCGGGGCCGAACGACTCGCTGGCCATCTTCGGCGTCGGCGGCGTCGGGATGGCGGCACTCATGGCGGCCCGTGCCATCGGCGTGGGAACCATTGTCGCCATTGACCTTTCCGCCGATCGGCTGGCCGTGGCCAAGGAGCTCGGCGCGGACGTCACCATCGACGGCGCGGCCGAGGACGTGGTGGCGCAGATCGTCGCGGCGACCAACGGCGGTGCGAACTTCGCGCTCGACACGACCGCCCTCAATGCCGTCATCGCCAAGGGCCTGGAGGCGTTGGCCCCCATGGGCACTCTCGTGCTCGTCGGGCTGGGCGAGGCCAGCATGGACCTCGAAATCGGCCACCTCACCGGCAACGGCAAGGCCGTCCGGGGCTGCATCGAGGGCAGTGGCGATCCGCAGCAATTCATCCCGCAACTGCTGCAGTGGCATGCCGAAGGCAAGTTCCCGATCGAGAAGATCAGCAAGACCTACGCCTTCACCGATATCGACACCGCGGTCGCGGACGCCCACCACGGCACCACGATCAAGCCCATCCTCACCTTCCGGTGAGAACGACACCCTCGCGCGCGGCCGGTGCCGGGCGCGAGGGTGGGTCGGTGTGAATGCGAAAAAGCGGCGGCCCCAGGGTTTTTCCCTGGGACCGCCGCTCTCGGTTTCAGCGCCGGAAGGCTAGGCAGACGCCGCCTTCTCGACCGCCCGCAGCTGGCCCTGTGCCTTGGTCAGCGCGGCCGGGCTCGCATCCGGGTCGGCGACAACGGCCTTGGCGGCCGCCTCGTCGATATCGAAGGCGAAATCGGCGGATTCGGCCAGCACGCGCACCGAAGTGGCGGTGACCGAGAAGAACCCGCCGTGCACGGCCACGACCACACGCTCGTCGTCGTCGGACACGATGGTCACGGTGCCGGCCTCGACCAGCTGCCCGAGCAGCGGTTCGTGGCCGGCCAGGATGCCGATCTCACCCTCCGTGGTCTGAGCCGAGACGAACTTCGCCCGGCCCGACCAGAGCAGCCGCTCGACGGCGACCAGATCAACTGACATATCCGCCATGGTGGACTACTTCCCGGCGATCTTCTTCGCAGCAGCCTCGACGTCGTCCAGGCCACCGCAGGAGTTGAACGCCTGCTCCGGCAGGTGGTCGAACTCGCCCTTGCAGACCCGATCGAAGTCGTCGATGGTCTGCTCCAGCGGCACGACGGAACCCTCCTGGCCGGTGAACTTCTCGGCCACGATGAAGTTCTGGCCCAGGAACTTCTCCAGGCGACGGGCGCGACCGACGAGGACCTTGTCCTCTTCGGAGAGCTCGTCCATACCCAGAATCGCGATGATGTCCTGGAGTTCCTTGTACTTCTGCAGGATTCGCTTGACCTCGTTGGCCACCCGGAAGTGACGCTCGCCGACGATCGAGGCCTCGAGGATTCGCGAGGTCGACGACAGCGGGTCGACGGCCGGGTAGATGCCCTTCTGCGAAATCGGACGCGACAGCTCGGTGGTGGCGTCCAGGTGCGCGAAGGTGGTGGCCGGCGCGGGGTCGGTGTAGTCGTCCGCGGGCACGTAGATCGCCTGCATCGAGGTGATCGAGCGGCCACGGGTCGAGGTGATGCGCTCCTGCAGCTGACCCATCTCGTCCGCCAGGGTCGGCTGGTAACCGACGGCCGAAGGCATACGACCCAGCAGGGTCGAGACCTCGGAACCGGCCTGGGTGAAGCGGAAGATGTTGTCGATGAACAGCAGAACGTCCTGGTTCTGCACGTCGCGGAAGTACTCGGCCATGGTCAGGGCCGAGAGGGCGACGCGCATACGCGTCCCCGGCGGCTCGTCCATCTGGCCGAAGACGAGGGCGGTGTCCTGGAGGACGCCCATCTCTTCCATTTCCAGGTGCAGGTCGGTGCCCTCACGGGTGCGCTCACCGACGCCCGCGAACACGGACGTACCGGAGAACTCACGCGCGATACGGGTGATCATCTCCTGGATCAGAACGGTCTTGCCGACACCGGCACCACCGAACAGACCGATCTTGCCACCCTTCACGTAGGGGGTGAGCAGGTCGATGACCTTGATGCCCGTCTCCAGGATCTCGGTCTTGCCCTCGAGCTGGTCGAAGGCGGGCGGCTGGCGGTGGATGCCCCACTGCTCGCCGTCACGGCCCAGGCCGGGGGTGTCGAGGCAGTCGCCGAGCGCGTTGAACACGTGGCCCT
Source organism: Nocardia sp. NPDC059154 (assembly GCF_042755705.1). NCBI lineage: Bacteria > Bacillati > Actinomycetota > Actinomycetes > Mycobacteriales > Nocardiaceae > Nocardia > Nocardia sp. NPDC059154. The sequence goes on along the minus strand of NZ_JBHZCS010000044.1, from coordinate 79,778 downwards.
TGACGACGTCACCGACGGGCACCGAGATCGGCTTTCCGGTGTCGCGCACCTCGGCGCCACGGATCAGACCGTCGGTCGGCTGCATCGAGATGGTGCGAACGATGTTGTCGCCCAGGTGCTGCGCGACCTCGAGGGTCAGGGTCTTGGCCACGGACGCGAGCGCGATGTCCACGTTCAGGGCGTTGTACAGGTCGGGAATGGAACCGCGCGGGAACTCGACGTCCACGACGGGTCCGATGACGCGGGCGACACGGCCTGTGCCGACCCGGGTTTCAGTAGCTGCGGTCATTGGTTCTCTTCCTGGGCCTTAGTCGCGGTCCGAGCTCGACGCCAGCGCGTTGGCGCCACCGACGATTTCCGTGATTTCCTGCGTAATCTGTGCCTGGCGCAACGAGTTCGCGGTCCGGGTCAGCGAGTTGACCAGATCCGTGGCGTTGTCCGTCGCGGCCTTCATGGCGGTGCGGCGCGCAGCCGACTCCGATGCCGCCGCCTCGAGCAGCGACGAGTAGATCCGAGTGTTGACATACTTCGGCAGCAGCGCGCCCAGCAGGCGATCCGCGTCCGGCTCGAACTCGTACTGGGCGACCGGCTCCGAGATTCCGTCGGTGAAGCTGTCCGGACCGATCTCGAAGTTCTCGTCCACGAACGTCACCTGGATCGGCGCCAGGCGACGCACCTCCGGCTGCTGCGACAGCATCGACACGAAACGCGTGTAGACGATGTGCAGTTCGTCGACGCCGGCCATGGTGCCGGCCCCGCTCGGGGACGCCACCTCACCGTCGGATCCGGCCATGAACGCCTCGACCAGGTGGTTGCACGCGGCGGACGCGTCCACGTAGTTCGGCTGCTGGGAGAAGCCCAGCCAGGAACCGTTCACGGTGCGACGGCGGAAGGTGTAGTACGTCAGGCCCTTCGCGCCCATCACGTACAGCACCGGCTCCTTGCCCTCGGTGCGCAGCGTGGTCATGAGCTCCTCGGCGCGCTTGAGCACGTTGGAGTTGTAGCCACCGCACATACCGCGGTCGGAGGTGATGACCAGAACCGCTGCGCGGCGCGGGTTCTCACGCTCGGTGAGCAGCGGGTGATTGAGATTCCCACTGGCGCTCGCCAATTCGGCGAGCACCTTGGTGATCTCCTCCGCGTAGGGCTTGGCGGCGGCAACGCGGGCCTGTGCCTTGCTGATTCGCGAGGTCGCGATCAGTTCCTGCGCCTTGGTGATCTTCTTGATCGAGCTCACGGAACGAATACGGGAGCGAAGTTCACGCACGCTTGGCATTAGCGGTTCACACTCCCTTCATTCGTCGATTCGGTCATTCGCATGTGCTCGTCTCGATTACTTCTCGACGTGCTTGCGGGTGACGGAAAGAGACTCGACCTCTTCGTGGTCCAGCTGGCCGGCCTCGGCCTCGACGACGCGGGTGCCGTCGGACGCCAGGAAGCCCTGCTTGAACTTGTCGGTCGCGGCCTTGATGGCGTCGGCGGCCTCGCCCTCGATCACCTTGGCGCCGCCCTGCAGGGCGTCGAAGGAGGACTGCACGGTGGCGTGCAGGCTCTCCAGCAGCTCGGCGTTGAAGCGGCGGATGTCGCCGACCGGGACCGAGTCGTAGTAGCCGCCGTCCACCAGGAACAGCGAAACGACCTGGTCCTCAACCGAAACCGGGGCGTACTGGTCCTGCTTGAGCAGCTCGACCCAGCGCGCGCCACGCTCCAGCTGGGCCAGCGAGGCGGCATCCAGGTCGGAGGCGAAGGCGGAGAACGCCTCGAGCTCACGGTAGGAGGCCAGCTCCAGACGCAGCGAACCGGAGACCTTCTTCATGGCCTTGGTCTGCGCGGCACCACCGACTCGGGACACCGAGATACCGACGTTGATGGCCGGGCGGACACCCTTGTTGAAGAGGTCCGACTCCAGGAACACCTGGCCGTCGGTGATGGAGATGACGTTGGTCGGGATGAACGCCGAGACGTCGTTGGCCTTGGTCTCGATGATCGGCAGACCGGTCATCGAGCCCGCGCCCAGCGCGTCGGACAGCTTCGCGCAACGCTCCAGCAGACGCGAGTGCAGGTAGAAGACGTCACCCGGGTACGCCTCGCGGCCCGGCGGGCGACGCAGCAGCAGCGAGATGGCGCGGTAGGCCTCGGCCTGCTTGGACAGGTCGTCGAACACGATCAGGACGTGCTTGCCCTGGTACATCCAGTGCTGGCCGAGGGCCGAACCGGTGTAGGGGGCCAGCCACTTGAAGCCGGCGGAGTCCGACGCGGGCGCCGCGACGATGGTGGTGTACTCCATCGCGCCGTGCGCCTCGAGCGCGGACTTCACACCCGCGATGGTGGAGCCCTTCTGGCCGATCGCGACGTAGATGCAGCGCACCTGCTTCGACGGATCGCCGGTGGCCCAGTTGGCCTTCTGGTTGATGATGGCGTCGATGCAGACCGCGGTCTTGCCGGTCTTGCGGTCGCCGATGATGAGCTGACGCTGGCCGCGGCCGATGGCGGTCAGGGCGTCGATGGCGGTGATGCCGGTGGCCATGGGCTCACCGACCGGCTGACGCTCCAGCACGGTCGCGGCCTGCAGCTCGAGCACGCGGCGCTCGTCGGCCTCGATCTCGCCCAGGCCGTCGATCGGCGCGCCCAGCGGGTCGATGACGCGGCCGAGGAACTTGTCGCCCACGGGAACCGAGAGCACGTCGCCGGTGCGGCGGACCTGCTGGCCCTCTTCGATGGTGTCGAACTCACCCAGGATGACGGCACCGATCGCGGTGTCCTCCAGGTTCAGCGCCACGCCGAGGACGCCGCCCGGGAACTCCAGCAGCTCGTTGGCCATCGCGGACGGCAGGCCGCTGATGTGGGCAATACCGTCGCCGGTGTCGGTGACGACACCGACCTCTTCGATGGAGGTCTCGGGGGTGTAGCTCTGGGTGTAGCTCTCGATCGCGCTACGGATCTCATCGGGGGAGATCGTCAGCTCCGCCATGTTCTTCCTGCTCTCGCTGTGGTCTCGAATGTCGGTGTGTAAGTGCCTCGCCGGCGAGCCGGCAATACTGCGCCGTTGGGCGTTCGTCTCTAAGCGAGAGACTGACGCAAGCGCTGGAGGCGGCCGACGGCGCTGCCGTCGATCAGGTCGTCGCCCACGCGCACGACGACGCCGGCCAGCAGGCTCGGGTCCTCCTGCACGTGCACCGTGACGGGCTTGTCGTAGATGCGCTGCAGCGAAGCCGCCAGGTGCTCGCGCTGCTGCGGCGTCAGGGCCACCGCGGCACGGACGTGCGCCACGATCTGCTCCCGGAGCGAAGCCGCCAGGTCGGACAGCTCGTCGATGGCCGCACCGGCATCGCCCTTGTGACGCAGCACGGCCTGCTCGGCCAGCTGCAGGGTGATGTCCTCGACCTTGCCCGCGAGCAGACGCTGCACCAGGGCGAGCTTGGCTTCCGCCGGCTTGCCGTGGTCCTGCAGCGCCTGCTCCAGGTCCGGGTTGTCGTCGATGATCCGGGCCAGCCGGAACAGCTCATCCTCGACCGCGTCCAGACGGCCACGCTCGTCCGCGGCGCGCAGCAGCGCTTCGCGGCCGAGCAGGACCAGCGTGTCGACCAGATCGCGGGCCCGCGACCAGTCCTGGGCCACCGCCGTGGTCAGCACGGCCAGGGTGGTGCCGCTGATCTTGCCGCCGAAGACGCGTTCGGCCAGCTCGGCGCGCGCCGAACTCGACACCGACTTATCCGCGAGCGCCACACGCAGCGAACGCTGGTCGTCGAGGACGGCGACAACGGCGAACAGTTCCGACCCCGTAGTAGCCGCGACGGTGTCGCTACCGGTCAGAGCGGCCCGAAGAGCTTCCCGCGCACGGGAACTCGCCTCGCGGCTCGCTGCGTACATGCTTCCCACTTTCGCGTCGTTACCTTCCGACCCCGATGCCGGCGTTCGCGTCCAGTTCCGCCAGGAACCGGTCGATCGACGCCGACTGCTTGGCCTCGTCGGCCACCGACTGACCGATGATCTTCTCGGCCAGGTCGACCGCGGTACGGCCCAGCTCGGACCGCAGCTCGGTCACGATCTGCTGGCGCTGTGCCTCCAGCTGCGAGTGACCGGCGGCCACGATGCGGTCGGCCTCGGCCTGCGCATCGGTACGCATCTGCGACAGGATGGCCGCACCCTGGGTGCGGGCTTCCTCACGGATACGGGCAGCCTCGAGGCGAGCCTCGGCCAGCTGCTCCTGGTACTGCTGCAGGGTGGCCTGCGCCTCGGCCTGCGCGGCCTCGGCCTTGGCGATACCGCCCTCGATCTTCTCGGAACGCTCGTCGAGCACCTTGGTCAGGCGCGGGACGACGTACTTGGCGAAGACAAAGGCGATAACGATGAAGACGATCGCAGACCAGACAATGTCATAGGTCTTGGGGACGAGGGGATTGATATCCTCCCCGGCCGCCGCGGCCAAATACATGCTGTTCATCGTTGATTCCTAGTCTTTGGCCGGAATCAGAAAATGAAGCCGGCGACGAGACCGATCAGAGCCAGGGCCTCGGTGAACGCGATACCCAGGAACATGTTGGTCCGGATGGTGCCCTGCAGCTCGGGCTGACGGGCGATGCCCTCGATGGCCTTACCGACGACGATGCCAACACCGATACCGGGGCCGATCGCAGCGAGGCCGTAACCGATGGCGCCGAAGCCCTTGGACTTGGACTCGGCAACTTCAGCAGCCAGGTACGAGAGGGTGCTCATGTGTGTTTCATTCCCTTTCTGTCGCCCACCCGCCGGGCGGCGTGGAAGGCAGGTTTGTGATGTTGGTGCAGTCGGTCAGTGAGAGTCGGCGTGCTGCGCCAGACCGATGTAGACAGCGGTCAGCAGCGCGAACACGTACGCCTGCAGGAAAACCACCAGCAGCTCGAAGAGGGTGAAGCCGAGGCCCGCGAGCAGCGAGAACGGCGAGAACACCTTCATCCAGGAGACGGCATCGAACAGGAAGAACTGGGTGGCACTGAAGAACAGCACCAACATGATGTGGCCTGCCAGCATGTTCGCCAGAAGACGGACGGTCAGCGTGAACGGGCGCAGCACGAAGGTCGAGATGAACTCGATCGGGATCAGCAGCACGTGCAGCGCGACCGGCACATCCGGCACCACGATGGACGAGCGCATGTATTTCAGGAAGCCGTACTTCTTGATGCCTACGTAGTTGAAGGTGACGTAGGCGATGATCGCCAGCACCAGGGGCATGCCGATCCGCGCGTTCGACGAGATGTTCAGGCCCGGAATGACACCCGAGACGTTCAGGAACAGCACGGTGAAGAAGATCGACGCGATCAGCGGGAAGAACTTCTTGCCGGATTCCTTGCCGAGCACCTCGTCGCAGATCTGCTCCTTGACGAACATCAGACCGGATTCGGCGACATTCTGCAGTCCGCGCGGAACCAGCTGCGGCCGACGGAAAGCGGCGAACATCACGGCCAGGAGAACGACCGACATGAGGATGCGAATCAGCATCAGACGGTCGAGCTCGAAAGGCGTCCCCTCGAACAGCACTGCTGGAGGGAAGAAGTCGTTGAGTGACGGCGCGTGGAACTCGCCCGCCAAAATGGTGACGCTCAGCGTTCTCTCCCGTGGTCGGCCGCAGGAGATAGTTTTCTCCTGCGGTTCGATCGGACATTGACGATCTGGTGGGTCGACTCAGGTCGGCTCGAAGTTCGTCAGCAGCTGTGGCATCACGCCCTGGCGTCTGTACGCGCGTCGGCGACATCGTCGACGGTGCAGAACCGTGACCCTATGGGTCCGGTACGGCTGTAAGCATAACCTGCTCTCAGGCGGGTCTAAGGTGACCCCCCCTGTTGATTCGGTTGGCTACAGGTAAAGAGTTTATCAAGTTATCTACGACAATGCGTAGGGGGTCGCGGAAACGCGTGATGAACGCTGTTTCGCGAGGTCGCCGCGGGGGTCCCGGGCTACAGGTCGCGGTCCACCTGCACGGTCGGAACCCGTTGGCGCAGAAGACCGTACGTCTCCGCACCCAGCACAATGAGCAGCGCGGCGACCACGGTGCAGAACAGGGCGCCGCGGCTGTAGAAGTCGTACTGCTGGAGCACTGCGACGACAATCACTGTCAGCAGCAGCTTTCCGACCCAGCTGCCGAGCAGCACGATGCCCTGCAGGCCGGATTCGATCTTCGCGCTGAACAACACCGACGCGGCGGTGGTGAGGATGAAGGCGCCACCCAGGGCGGCGCCGATCAACGCGCCCCACAGGCCGGGCAGGCCCGCGAAGACGGTCGAGAGGATTGCCGAAACCACAACCAGCACAGCCAAACCGGCGATGCCATAGCGCAGTGCCGCGCGCAGCGGGGCGTCGGGACCGGGATCGGAAGGCGTGCTCACGTTCAGCAACTCTACCCGGCGGCGTGATCGCGATCGCGGGGCGGTTTGCGGACGGAGTTGATCTTCAGTTCCCGCCAGGACGGCACCGCGGTGACGATCAGCGCGAAAACCAGTCCGGCCGCGAACAGCAGCACCACCATGCGCCGATCCGAGATCAGCGAGGTCCCGACCGCGCCGAATGCGAGCACACTCACCCACAGATAGATCACCAGCACCACGCGGCGCTGTGAATGCCCGATCTGCAGCAAACGGTGATGCAGATGCATTTTGTCCGGGGTGGAAAAACTCACACCTGCGCGAACACGACGGACCACCGCCAAAACAAGATCGAGTACCGGAATGAACATCACCGCACCCACCAGCAACAACGGCGACAGCAGACCCACGATGTCGCGCGGGCCGTAACCCTGCAGCGGAATTCGACCGGAAGCGCCGGTGGACACCGCGGCCAGCATCAATCCGATGAGCATGGATCCGGTATCGCCCATGAAAATGCGGGCCGGAGAGAAATTGTGCGGCAGAAATCCCAGGCACGCGCCGGCCAGCGCCGCGGCCAGCAACGCGGGCGGATAGGTGTCGGTGGAACCGCCCACCTCATAGAGCAAACCCACGGTGAACACGAAGACCGCGACGGCCGCGATGAAACCGAGGCCCGCGGCCAAACCATCCAGGCCGTCCACGAAATTCATGGCATTCACGACCGTCACCGTGATGCCCACCGTCACCAGACCGCCCTGGAGCGGATCGAGCACCACGGTCTCGTTGGTGAAGGGGTTGTAGATGGCCACCCAGCTCAGGCCCATCACCGCCATCACACCCGCCGCGGTGATCTGGCCGACCAGCTTGGTGAGCCAGTCCAGGCCCCAGCGGTCGTCGATGATGCCGACCAGCACGATGAGCGTGGCCGCGGCCAGCACCGCCGGAATGTCCTTGGGATAGTCGAATCCGCGGCGCAGGGCGGGCAGCTGGTGGGCGAACAGCACGGCCGCCAGCAGGCCCAGATAGATGCCCAGCCCGCCCATTCGCGGAATCGGCTTCACGTGCACATCGCGCTCACGCGGAATGGCGACCGCGCCGAAGGCGATGGCCAGCACCCGGATTCCACCGGTGGTCAGGTAGGCGATGACCGTGGCGACGAGCAGCACCAGCAGCAGCTCCCGCAGCGGGACGACCGCGCCCTGGCTGAATACGCCCTGACTCAGCAGCATTTAACGGGCCGTCACCGCGTGCCCACCTGACGGAGCTCCTCGGGCGACATGCCGAGCACCTCCGCGACCTTGTCGACCGGCACCGCGCCCTCGCGCAGAATGCGCGGGGTGTCGGCGGTGAGATCGACGATGGTGGACGCCACCGCGTGATCGGCCGGTCCGCCGTCGAGGTACACCCCGACCAGATCGCCCAGCTGCGCCTGCGCCTGCGCCACCGTGGTGGCGGGCGGCTGCCCGGAGACGTTCGCGCTCGACACCGCCAGCGGACCCACCTCGCGCAGCAGCTCCAGCGCGACCGGGTGCAGCGGCATGCGCAGCATCACCGTGCCGCGCGCATCACCCAGATCCCAGGCCAGCGAAGGAGCCTGCTGCACAACGAGACTCAGCCCGCCCGGCCAGAAGGCGCGGATCAGCTCGCGGGCCTGCGGGCGCACCGAGAAGACCAGTCCGTCGATGGTGTTCCACGACCCGACCAACACCGGCACCGGCATGTCCCGCCCGCGCCGCTTGGCGGCCAGCAGCGCGCTCACCGCCTGACTGTCGAACGCGTCGGCAGCGAGTCCGTAGAGCGTGTCGGTCGGAATGACCGCCAATCGCCCGGACTTCAGCGTGCTGCGCGCGGCACTCAGGCCGGCGGCGCGGGAGTCGGGATCGGCACAGTCGTAGACGGTACTCACGGCTGACATCTTGGCACGGATCAACTCTCGATAGCTCTCAGGGGCAAGCCCCTGAGAGCCCGGGAATCCCGGGGGCTCCGCCCCCGAACCCCCGACGAGCCGTTGGAGCCCGGGCCTTGATCCCCCGGCCGAGCGTTGGAGCCCCGACCCCGAACCCTCGACGAAGCGTCGGAGCCCCGGCTGCCCGAACGCCGGCCGGGTGAGTGCGACGGCCGCAAGCGCTGGAAAGGGCCCTTGCGGCTCCGGGCGAACGTAGGCTCGGGGCAACGAAGGAGGCACGACTCATGATGCGTGCGATCTGGAACGGGACGGTTATCGCCGAGGCTCCGCGGACTGTGGAGGTCGAGGGGAATCAGTACTTTCCGGTGGAGTCGTTGAAGCGGGAGTTCTTCAGCGAGAGCTCTCACCACACCGTGTGCCCATGGAAGGGCATTGCGAGCTATTACTCGGTCACGGTGGACGGGAAGGAGAATCCCGACGCGGCCTGGTACTACCCGAAGCCGAGCCCGCTGGCGCGCAAGATCAAGGATCATGTCGCGTTCTGGCACGGCGTGGAGATCGAGGGCAGCCCCGAGTAACCGTCAGTCGGCGGTGCGGCGGGCCACGACGAAGCGGGGCTTTCCGGCGAGGTCGGGGTGTTCGACGATGTCGGTGAAGCCGCCGTGGGCGGCGAAGAGGGCGGCGACGCCGGAGCCGTTGGTGTCGTCGTGTTCGACTGCCACCGTGCCGTCTTCGCGCAGGAGGCGGGCGATGGTGGCGGTCATGGGGCGGATGACGGACAGGCCGTCGGGGCCGCCGAAGAGGGCGCGGTGCGGGTCATGGTCGATCACCTCGGGATCGAGTTCGGCGTCCTCGGGGATGTAGGGCGGGTTGCAGACGACCACGTCCACTCGGTCGTTGAGCTGCTCGAGGAGGGCGGGGTCGGTGACGTCGCCGGCGTGCAGGTCGATCGGGGTGTCGCCCTCGTCGGCCAGTTGCAGCGCATTGCGGCGAGCCCAGGCCAGGGCCTCGGTGTCGAGTTCGACGGCGTGCACCTGGGCGTCGGGGCGGGCGTGGGCGATGGCCAGGGCCAGCGCGCCGGAGCCGGTGCACAGGTCCACCACGATCGGCTGATGCTCGTGGCCGAGGGCTTCGAGCTGACCGAGCGCCCAGGCGAACAGCAACTCCGTCTCCGGGCGCGGGACGAAGACGCCGGGGCCGACCGCGAGGTCGATCTCCCCCATCGCCGCGGTGCCCGTAAGGTGCTGCAGCGGAACGCGTTCCGCCCGTCTGGCGACCAGCTTGCGGTACTCCTCCAGCTGGTCGGGGGTGAGCATGGGCATGAGTGCGAGGCGCCCGCGATCGACGCCCAGCACATGTGCCGCAAGGTATTCCGCGTCGGCCTGGGGGCTGTGGACCCCGGCCGCGACCAGGATCTCGACGGCCTCCCGGACGGCGGGGCGCAACGGTACACGACTCACGGTTCGCTGCCTTTCACTCCCCCGCCTCTCCGAGCCTTCAGCGGACGGCCAAGAGCCGTCGACCGCCATGCATCCGTGCCGACGGTCGCGTGCCGAACCGATTCTGGACGTACCCGAGGAGTTACCCCGGGCGCGACGAAATCAGTTGTCACGTTGGGAGACGATACTGGCCGCCGAACGCTGACTGTGATGGTATGCCGGTTATTCCGCTTATTCCGCGGCGAGGCGGGCGGCGCGGTCGGCTTCGCCCAGGGCGTTGAACAGGTCATCGAGGTTGCCGTCCAGCACCGAGTCCAGGTTGTGCGCCTTGAAACCGATGCGGTGATCGGCGATGCGGTTCTCCGGGAAGTTGTAGGTGCGGATGCGCTCGGAGCGGTCCACCGTGCGGATCTGCGAGGCGCGGCCCGCGGCCGCGTCGGCATCGGCCTGTTCCTCGGCGAGGGCCTGCAGCCGCGCCGCCAGCACCTGCTTGGCGCGAATCTTGTTCTGCAGCTGCGAGCGTTCGTTCTGGCAGGTCACCACCAGGCCGGTGGGCAGGTGGGTGATGCGCACGGCCGAGTCGGTGGTGTTGACACCCTGGCCGCCCTTGCCGGAGGACCGGTAGACGTCGATCCGTAGGTCCTTCTCGTCGATTTCGACTTCCTCGACCTCGTCGGGCTCCGGGTACACCAGTACGCCCGCGGCCGAAGTGTGAATGCGCCCTTGGGATTCGGTCACCGGCACACGCTGCACGCGGTGCACGCCGCCCTCGAACTTGAGCTTGGACCACACACCGTCGCGGGTCGCTTCCTTGCTCTTGATGGAGAAGCTGGCGTCCTTGTACCCGTCCAGATCGGAGTAGGTGACGCCGAGCACCTCGACCTTCCAGCCGTGCCGTTCCGCGTAGCGCAGGTACATGCGGGCCAGATCGGAGGCGAACAGCGCCGATTCCTCGCCGCCCTCACCGGATTTCACCTCGAGGATGACATCGTCGGAGTCGTGCGGGTCGCGCGGCGCGAGCAGGTCGGTGAGCTGCTTGTCCAGCTCCTCCACCTCCTCCTGCAGGCCCGGGACCTCAGCGGCGAAGGACGAATCGTCGGCCGCGAGCTCCTCGGCGGCGGCCAGATCCTCGCGCGCGGTCTTCAGCCTGTTGTAGGTGGCCATGATCGGGCCGAGCTCGGCGAAACGCTTGCCGACGCGACGGGCCGCGCCCGGGTCATTGTGCAGCGAAGGGTCGGCGAGCTGGGTTTCCAGCCCCGCGTACTCAGCCAGGATGTCATCGACCGCGGATGGGGCCGCCTGCTTGTCGGCCATGGCTGTGTGCTCCTTCGAGAACTTTGAGCTGAGTATCAGCGAGAGAGGAACCGCCCAGGGTTCGCGGCCCGGCTCGATTCTGGACTGACGGAGCGGGGAGCGAAGCGGAGGAGCGGAGGAGGGAAGAATCGAGCTTGCAGGGCCGTGACCGCCTCCACCACCCTGCGGCTTGCCGGAGCGAAGCGGAGGCAATTAAACACAGACGCCCGGCCCGCGGGGTGCGGGACGGGCGTCGGCGGGACAGCTACTTGGCAGCCTTGTCGCGCTTGCCGTAGCGGGCCTCGAAGCGAGCCACGCGGCCACCGGTGTCCAGAATCTTCTGCTTGCCCGTGTAGAACGGGTGGCACTGGGAGCAGACCTCGACCGTGATCTGGCCCGACTCCTTGGTGCTCTTGGTCTGGAAGGTGTTGCCGCAGCCACACACGACCGTGGTGTCCACGTACGTGGGGTGAATTCCTGCCTTCATGGGTGTCCTTTCGAGAGGCTCCGGGTCGCCTGGCGATGCGAGACGTGAACCGGAACCGACTAGGCATGGTTGCCGACGGAACAGTATATGTGCCGCGAGCGAGTGGTCGTCACGAGGGGTGACACCGTGCTGAACAGGTGGTTGGGCCGGTTTGTTCCCGGTCGTTCCCCCATAAAACTACGGGCACGCATATTCCGGGTATTCCAGTGAGGCTGGAAGTTGAGTAGCTCGCTACTCGGGAATACGAACACTCATGTTCATAGAGTTTGTCCAGGTGAGAGTCCTGTGACCATCGGAAGGACGGCAGTGACCAGGAAGGACGCGACGATCGGGGGTCCGTCCCCCGTCACCGTGCACGCCGAGGCCGGGAGGGCAGACCGGCGGCGCGCGGAGGTCGTCGCGGGGGCGATCCTGGTCACACTGACGCTTCTGGCGGTAGCGGGCTGGTGGTTGGCTCCCGGAGAGTCCGGCAACGCGGTGGGACCGCTGAACCCGGCCCCCATCCCGCCGCGGGGGGACGCCACCCTCACCTACACAGCGGTCACGGCAGCGGACGTGTCCGGTGCCGTGACCGCGCTCATTCTCGGCTTCATGATCGCCGGCGGCGCGCTGATCGGACTGTTCTTCTACTCCCCCGCCTCCCCGAAACTTCAGCGGACGGCCGAGTGCCGCGAGAGTCCCGACCTGAGCCGCCGGTCCGTAGCCCCTCGAGTTTCGGACGGACCCGGCGAGTTACCCTCATCGGCACGAAATCAGTTGTCGCGCTTTCGAAACGAAAACGGGGGCTCCGCCGGTGCGGAGCCCCCGTTTCGTTTTCGTCATTCGTCGAGTGCGCCCGGGGCGGTCTTGGAGACCGTCATCAGGAACTCGACATTGCTCTTGGTCTTCTTCAACCGGTCGACCAGCAGGTCGATGGCCTGATGTGAATCCAGGCCGGAGAGCACGCGGCGCAGCTTGTGCAGGACCGCGGCCTCGTCGGGCGACATCAGCAGATCGTCGCGGCGGGTGCCGGACGGGTTGACGTCGACCGCCGGGAACACGCGGCGCTCGGCGATCTTGCGGTCGAGCTTGAGCTCGGCGTTACCCGTGCCCTTGAACTCCTCGAAGATGACCGTGTCACCGGTGGAACCGGTCTCCACCATCGCGGTGGCGATGATGGTGAGCGAGCCGCCGTTCTCGATATTGCGGGCCGCGCCGAGGAACCGCTTGGGCGGGTACAGCGCGGTGGAATCCACACCACCGGAAAGGATTCGGCCCGAGGCCGGGGACGAGTTGTTGTACGCACGGCCCAATCGGGTGATCGAGTCGAGCAGCACGACGACGTCCTGGCCCTGCTCCACCAGGCGCTTGGCGCGCTCGATGGCGAGCTCGGCGACCGAGGTGTGGTCGCTCGGCGGCCGGTCGAACGTGGAGGCGATGACCTCGCCGCGCACCGAGCGCTGCATATCGGTCACTTCCTCGGGACGCTCGTCCACCAGCACCACCATCAGGTAGCACTCGGGGTTGTTCACCGAGATCGCGTTCGCGATGTCCTGCATGATCGTGGTCTTACCCGCCTTGGGCGGGGACACGATCAGCGCGCGCTGACCCTTACCGATCGGCATGATCAGATCGATGATGCGCGTGGTCAGCTTGTTCGGCTGGGTCTCCAGCCGCAGTCGCTGGTTCGGGTACAGCGGGGTCAGCTTGTTGAATTCCGGTCGGCGCTTGGCACTTTCGATGTCCGCGCCATTGACCGTGTCCAACCGCACCAGCGGATCGAACTTCTGCCGCTGGTTGCTCTGATCGCCGTCGCGCGGGGCGCGGACCGCACCGGTGATGGCGTCACCGCGGCGCAGGCCGTTCTTGCGGACCAGGTTCATCGAGACGTACACGTCGTTCGGGCCGGCCAGGTAGCCGGAGGTGCGGACGAACGCGTAGTTGTCGAGCACGTCGAGGATGCCGGCGACCGGCTGCAGGACGTCGTCCTCGCGGATCTCCATCTCGCGGGCCTCGCCACCGGTGGCGCCGCCCTCGCGGTCCCGCCCGCGACGACGCTCACGGAAGCGACGGCCCCGGCGGCCGCGGCCGCCTTCCTCGTCGTCACCGCCGCGATCATCACGCTGGTTGCCGCGGCCGGCGCCGTTCTGGCTCTGCTGGTTGCGCTCGCCCTGGTCGCTGCGCTGACTGCTGCGCTCGCCCTGGTCGCGACGCTCGCCCTGGTCGCGACGCTCGCCCTGGCTGCCACGATCGCGACGGCGCTCGCCGCCCTCCTGCTCGCCCTTGTCGGCGGTGGGAGCCTCGGCGGTGGTCTCGGCGGTGGCGGCGCCACGCTGCTCGCGGCCCCGGCGCTGGCGACCGCGGCCGCGCTGGCCACCGTCCCGGCTGTCGTCGCCGCCCTCGGCGCGGGCGTTCTCGCCCTCCTCGCGCTTGGATTCGCGAGTCTCCGAAGCGTTTTGGCGCGACTCGGTGTCGGCCTTGCGCGCTTCGACCTTGTCCGCGTGGCCGGCCTTCGCCTCCGCCTTCACCTCGGCCGTGGCCGGAGCGGAGTCGGCAACAGCAGCGGCCTTCTTCACCTCGCGCGCGGGGGCCGACACGGACTCTCCGCCGTTCGGCGCTTCCTCGGCCTTGGCCTTCGCGTTCCGCGAGGGCTTGCCGCCGGTCGCGGCAACAGGCTTGGCGCCCCCGGCCTGGTTCTCCTTGATAGCGGCGATGAGATCACCCTTACGCATCCCGGAAGTACCTCGGATACCGAGCTCTCCCGCAAGCGCACGCAACTGCGGCAACAACATTCCAGTCAGCCCCGATCGTGCGACGTCAGTTTGTTCGCTCATCTTCGAAATCTGTCCGGAGTCACTTTCGCGGCTACCCGAGGACGCTGAATCGCTATCCGTCCCGGGTGTCGCGAGCAGGTCCGTATCTGTCACGGAAATCCTTTCCTTCCCTCGACCGCCGTGTGCCTGTTCGAGGGTTCCTCCTGCAGTCCGGTCACATGCCGGACTCGGATGCCGTATCGCCTGTCCCGCCGGGCCGGTGGGGTTGCCACCACGTGGGCTTCGCCACCGAGTGCTGGTGCTCATCCAACTCACAAGGTGGGAGAGATCATTCCAGTTGACTGGCTACCCCCAAGTTTCGAGCCTCAAGCCTCGAGCCTGAGCAAGGAGCCTCTGGAGCGATTTGCCCTGATGAAGCACCGGCGTCTGACGCGCACGATGTACGGACTCGCTCAGGATAGCTCCCACCTTTTGCATCGGCAAGGCAGGCGCGCTGTCAATCCACCGAGACGCCGCCGGCGATGCCCGGCTCGAGAACGCGCATGCCGTCCGCGATTGCGAGTTCGCGCAGTTCTTCGGGGAATTCGCTGGTCGCGAAGGCGAGCACGGTCGGGCCCGCGCCCGACACGGTGGCGGCGATGCCCGCGGCGCGCAACCGCTCCACCCATTTGGTGGTGAGCGGCAGCGCCGAAGCGCGGTAGCCCTGGTGTAGCCGGTCGGCCGTGGCGGGAAGCAGCAGGTCGGGCCGCTGCGTCAAGGCGACCACCGCGAGCGCTGACCGGCTGGCATTGAAGGCCGCGTCCACGTGCGGAACCGTCTCCGGGAGCAGGCCGCGGGTGTGCGCGGTGGCGGAACGTTCCTCGGGAATGAGCACCACGGGCCGCAGCGAGGGATGCGGCTCCAGCCGCACCGCGCGATACAGGCGGGCGTGATGCGCGTCGGCACTGCCGTTTTCGTCCGCCGAACGGTCGGTTTCCGTCCAGCACACCACGAATCCGCCCAGGATGCTGGCGGACGAATTATCCGGGTGGCCTTCGAATTCACCGGCCAGCTGGACCAGCACGTCATCGCCGTAGGCCAGCTCCGGATCGAATTTCGCGGCCAGCCCGCGCCCGGCCGCCAGGCCGCCCACCGCGGCCGACGCCGACGAGCCCATGCCCCGCGAGTGCGGAATCACGTTGCGGCACACCACGTCCAGGCCGTCGGCCCAGACGCCCGCGGCCTGCAGGCCGCGCTCGACGGCGCGCACCACCAGATGCGAAGGGCCCCAGGGCACATCGTCGGCGCCCTCGCCCTCCACCCTGATGGTCAGCCCGGAGTCGGTGGTGGACACCGTGATCTCGTCGTACAGCCCCAAAGCGATTCCGAGGGAATCGAAACCCGGGCCCAGGTTGGCGCTAGACGCCGGAACCCGCACGGTGACGGAGATTCCGGCGGGCAGCGTCCGCGTCATGAGCTGAGCGTCACGAGAATTCAACTCAGGCCAGCTCGAGTTCGTGGGCCACGGCGACCGGGTCGACCGCGATCGGCGTCACCTCGGGCATGCCCTTGAGCGCGTTGTCCGGATCCTTGAGGCCGTTGCCGGTCACCGTGCAGACCACGGTGAGGCCGGAATCCAGCCAGCCCTCGGCGCGCGCGGCCAGCAGACCGGCCACCGAAGCGGCGGAGGCGGGCTCCACGAACACGCCCTCCTTGGCCGCGACCAGGTGGTACGCCGCCAGGATCTCCTCGTCGGTGGCCGCGCGGAACGCGCCGCCCGACTCCGTCTTGGCGTTCATGGCGCCGTTCCACGACGCGGGTGCGCCGATCCGGATGGCGGTGGCCACGGTCTCCGGGTTCGCGACCGGAGCGCCGTTGACCAGCGGCGCGGCGCCGGCGGCCTGCACACCCAGCATGCGCGGGCGCGAGCTGGTGATGCCGTCGGCGTGGTACTCGCTGTAGCCCTTCCAGTACGCGGTGATATTGCCCGCATTGCCGACCGGCAGCACGTGCACATCGGGCGCCTTGCCCAGCGCGTCCACGATTTCGAAGGCCGCGGTCTTCTGGCCCTCGATACGGGCCGGGTTGACCGAGTTCACCAGGCCGACCTCGGGGAAGTCCGCGGTGACCTTGCGGGCCAGCTCGAGACAGTCGTCGAAGTTGCCGTCCACCTGAATGATCTTCGCGCCCAGCATGACCGCCTGGGCCAGCTTGCCCATGGCGATCTTGCCCGACGGGATCAGCACCGCACAGTGCAGACCGGCGCGGGTGGCGTACGCCGCGGCCGAGGCCGAGGTGTTGCCGGTGGAGGCGCACAGCACGGCGGTCTTGCCGTTGTACTTCGCATCCGTCATGGCCATGGTCATGCCGCGGTCCTTGAAGGAACCGGTCGGGTTCGCGCCCTCGACCTTGAGGTACACCTCACAGCCGGTCAGCTCGGAGAGGTGATGCGCGGGCACCAGCGGGGTGCCGCCCTCGAAGAGAGTGACGGCTTCCCAGTCAGCGGGAATCGCGAGCCGATCGCGGTAGGCGTCGATCAGACCCGGCCACGGCGTATGCACGGCTGTCGCGCGTGCGGTTGCACTCATTCCTCGGTGCCTTCCAATCTCAGAACACTGGTCACGGACGTGACGGAGTCCAGTTCGGCCAATGCGGCAACGGTATCCGCAAGCGCGGATTCCTGCGCATGGTGGGTCACCACGACCAGGCGAGCACCGACGTCGTGGCCTTCCTGCCGGACCGTCGAGATGCTCACACTGTGCTTGGCGAATTCCCCGGCGACCGCTTCCAGCACACCGGTGCGGTCGGCCACCTGCAGGTTCACGTGGTAGCGGGTCGGGGTGTCGCCGATCGAAGCGATCGGCAGCTCAGCATAGACCGATTCGCCCGGAGCGCGGCCGCCGTAGAACTTGTTGCGCGCCGCCATCACCAGATCGCCCATGACGGCCGAGGCGGTCGGCGCGCCGCCGGCGCCCTGACCGTAGAACATCAGCCGGCCGGCGTTCTCGGCCTCCACGACCACGGCATTGAACGCGCCGTTGACCGCGGCCAGCGGGTGCTTGCGCGGGATGAGGGCGGGGTAGACGCGCACGGAGATCTTCTCCTTGCCGCCGTCGTCGGTGACGCGCTCGGCCATGGCCAGCAGCTTCACGGTGCAGCCCACGGCCGCCGCGGTCTCCAGATCCTCGGAGGTGATCTTGGAGATGCCCTCGCGGTACACATCGCCGGAGGTGACGCGAGTGTGGAAGGCCACGGAGGCGAGGATGGCGGCCTTGGCGGCGGCGTCGTAGCCCTCGACATCGGCGGTCGGGTCGGCCTCCGCGTAGCCCAGGCGGGTGGCCTCGGCCAGCACGTCGCCGTAGTCCGCGCCGGTCTCGGCCATGGCCGAGAGGATGAAGTTGGTGGTGCCGTTGACGATGCCGACCACGCGGTTGACCCGGTCGCCGGACAGCGACTGGATGAGCGGGCGGATCACCGGGATGGCCCCGGCGACGGCGGCCTCGAAGTACAGGTCGGCACGGTTGGATTCGGCCGCGGCGGCCAGCTCGCCGGTGTAGTCGGCGAGCAGCGCCTTGTTCGCGGTGATCACCGACTTGCCCTTGGTGAGCGCGGACTTGATCAGGTCGCGGGCCGGGTCGATGCCGCCCATGACCTCGACCACGATGTCCACGTCGTCGCGGGTGACCAGGGCCTCGGCATCGGTGGTGAGCAGCTCGGCGGGCAGGCCGCGGTCCTTGCTCAGGTCGCGCACCGCGACACCGCGCAGCACGACCGGAGCGCCGACCCGGCTGCACAGGTCGTCGGCGTGGTCACGAATGATGCGGACCACCTCGGTGCCGACCGTGCCCATGCCGAGGACGGCCACGCCAATGGGATGATCCTGTCCCCACACGCCGCCGTTTCTGTTCTCGGTCATGCCTTCACCTCCAAGCTGAGTAGGTCCTCCACCGTTTCGCGGCGAAGGATCAAGCGCGCCTTGCCATCTCGCACCGCGACCACCGCGGGCCGGGTGAGCATGTTGTAGCGGCTCGACATCGAGTAGCAGTACGCGCCGGTCGCGGCCACCGCCACCAGGTCGCCCGGGCCCACATCCGCCGGGAGCCAGGTGTCACGGATGACGATATCCCCACTCTCGCAATGCTTTCCGACCACTCGCGCGACCACCGGACCGGCCTCGCTGGAGCGCGAGACCAGGCGGCAGTCGTACTCGGCCTGGTACAGGGCGGGGCGGATGTTGTCGCTCATGCCGCCGTCGACGCTCACATAGCGTCGGCGATTACCACCGTCGAGCACAACATCTTTGATGGTGCCGACCTCGTAGAGGGTGACGGTGCCGGGACCGGCGATGGCGCGGCCCGGCTCGACCGCGATGGTCGGCACCGGCAGCCCGGCCCGCTCGGCCTCCTCGGCCACGATGCGGCGCAGGTTGGCCGCGAAGCCGTCCAGGGCCGGCGGATCCTCGTGCGGCAGGTACGAAATGCCCAGGCCGCCACCGAGATCCAGCACGTGCATCTGTTCGGCGCGTTCCATGCCGAACTTGTCGGCGACCTCGCGCAGCAGGCCCAGCATGCGGCGGGTGGAGATCTCGAAGCCGTCGATCTCGAAGATCTGCGAGCCGATGTGCGAGTGCAGGCCGACCAGGCGCAGATTGTCGGACTCGAAGACCCGGGCGATCGCCTGCATGGCGTCGCCGCCGGCGATGGAGAAGCCGAACTTCTGGTCCTCGTGCGCGGTCGAGATGTACTCGTGGGTGTGGGCCTCCACGCCGACGGTGACGCGGATCAGCACGTCCACCACCTGGCCGGCGCGCTTGGCCACCGCCTCCAGGCGCTCGATCTCGATCAGCGAGTCGACGACCACGTCGCCGACGCCCGCCCCGACCGCCATCTCCAGCTCGGGCACCGATTTGTTGTTGCCGTGCAGGGCGATCCGCTCGGCCGGGAAGCCGGCGTGCAGCGCCACCGCCAGCTCGCCGCCGGAGCACACGTCCAGGTGCAGGCCCTCGTCACGGATCCAGCGGGCGACCTCGCCGGACAGGAATGCCTTGGAGGCGTAGTGCACTCGCGCGCCGTCACCGAAGGCGCGGACCATGTCGCGGCAGCGGGAGCGGAAGTCGTCCTCGTCGATCACGAACAGCGGGGTGCCGTACTCGGCGGCCAGCTCGTGCACCGGCACACCCGCCAGCCGCACCACGCCGTCGGCGTCGCGAGAGGCGTTGCGCGGCCACACATTCGCCGGCAGTTCGATCATCTGCGCGGGTGCGCTGGGACGCTCGGCGAGCGTGGGCGCGTGCGGGATGTCCGCGTGGCGGGGTCCTGCGGGGTGGGCACTCATCTACATACGCTCCGGTGCACTGACGCCTAGGAGGCCGAGGCCGTTGGCGAGAACCTGACGGGTGGCTTTGACCAGCTCGAGGCGAGCGGCATTGAGCGGGGTGACCACGTCGTCGCCCTGCGGGATGACGCGCAGCGTCTTGTCGGACTGGAAGGGGTGGTAGGCCCCGGCGAGTTCCTCGAGGTAGCGCACGACCCGGTGCGGCTCCCGCATCTCGGCGGCGGTGGCCACCACGCGCGGGTACTCGCCCAGCGTGCGGATGAGCGCGCCCTCGCGGTCATCGGTCAGCAGCGCGAAATCCGGTGTCACCGAGGCGTAGTCGAACGCGGCCGCGTTGCCGAGGATCTGGTTGGTGCGCGCGTGCGCGTACTGCACGTAGTAGACCGGGTTCTCGCTGTCCTGCCGGGTCCACAGGTCCAGGTCGATGTCGATGCTGGAGTTCACCGAGGAGCGCACCAGCGAGTACCGCGCCGCGTCCACGCCGATCTGCTCGACCAGGTCGTCGAGGGTGACGACGGTGCCCGCGCGCTTCGACATGCGAACGGCGGCGCCATCTTTCACCAGGTTCACCATCTGGCCGATGAGCACCTCGACGGTGTCCGGGTTGTCGCCGAACGCGGCCGCGGCGGCCTTGAGACGGCCGATGTAGCCGTGGTGGTCCGCACCGAGCATGTAGATGCACAGATCGAAACCGCGCGAGCGCTTGTTCTGGAAGTAGGCGATGTCACCGCCGATGTAGGCGGACTTGCCGTCGCTCTTGATGACGACGCGGTCCTTGTCGTCGCCGTATTCGGTGGAGGCGATCCACCAGGCGCCGTCCTTCTCGTACAGCTTGCCGGACGCCTTCAGCGTCTCGATGGCCTGCTCGACCGCGCCGGAGGCGAACAGCGAACTCTCGTTGAAGTACACGTCGAAGTCGGTGCCGAAGTCGTGCAGCGTCTGCTTGATGTGCGCGAACATGAGCTCGACGCCCTCGCGGCGGAACAGCTCGTGCCGCTCGGCCTCCGGGAGTTCCAGCACACCCGGGTTGGCCTTCACGACGGTGTCGGCGATCTCGTTGATGTACGCGCCCGCGTAACCGTCCTCGGGGGTCGGCTGTCCCAGCGCGGCGGCCACCAGCGAGTTGGCGAAGCGGTCGATCTGCGCGCCGTGGTCGTTGAAGTAGTACTCGCGGGTCACGTCCGCGCCCTGGGCCGCCAGGATCCGGCCGAGCGCGTCGCCGACCGAGGCCCAGCGGGTTCCACCCAGGTGGATCGGGCCAGTCGGGTTGGCGGAGACGAATTCGAGGTTGATCTTCGTGCCGCCGAGAGCGTCCGCGGTGCCGAACTTCGCACCGGCCTCGAGGATCTTCTCGACGATCGCGCCCTGCGCGGCCTTGGCCAGGCGAATGTTCAGGAAGCCGGGTCCAGCGACTTCGGCGGCCTCGACGCCCTCTGCGGCCGACAGCGCCTCGGCCAGCAACGTCGCGAAATCGCGGGGGTTCATTCCCGCCTTCTTGCCTACCTGCATGGCCACATTCGTGGCATAGTCACCGTGCTCGGGGTTGCGGGGACGCTCCACCTTGACCTCGTCGGGCAGGATCGCAGGGTCTGATCCGCGTTCGACAAGTACCTTCGCTGCGGTAGCCCGAAGGAGATCTGCAAGGTCAGCTGGAGTCACGAGTCACTATCCTATGGTCTGAGCAGGTGAACGCCGCGAGCGGGCACCACCGGGCAGGTGCCCAGCAAACGATGCGGCCGCGTCGTTTGATTGTCCGACACGTCGAAAAGAGCACAACAAGCATGCCGAGCAAGACCAGTGCCAAGTCGGCCAAGGCCATCAAGGCCGCGGGCAAGTCGGCCGGATCGTCCAGGAAGGGCGGTCGCGGGGGCAGCCTGGGCGGTAAGCGTCAGATTCCGTGGCTCATGATCGGGGCCGTGGTCTGCATCCTCGCCCTTATCGGCGGCATCGCCTGGGTGCTGGTGCCCAAGATCCAGGACAAGCAGGAGCAGGACAAGTACACGCCGTCCGCCCAGAAGAAGGATCCCTCGGATCAGATTCCGGGCGTGGTGAAGAAGGACTACGCGGCGGGCATGCACGTCGCGGCCACCCAGCGCGTGAACTACGACCAGTCCCCGCCCTTCGGCGGTCCGCACGACGGCTCGTGGGCGGTCTGCACCGGCGTGGTGTACGCCAAGGCGATCCGCACCGAGAACGCGGTGCACTCGCTCGAGCACGGCGCGATCTGGATCGCCTACAACCCGGACAAGGTCGATCAGGCCGGCATCGACACCCTGAAGTCGAAGGTCAAGGGCAAGCCCTACAGCCTGATGTCGCCCTACCCCGGCCTGGACACCCCGATCTCCCTGCAGTCGTGGGGTCACCAGCTGAAGCTGAACAGCGCCGACGACAAGCGCGTCGGCGAGTTCATCACCGCGCTGCGCCTGAACCAGTACGCCTACCCGGAGGTCGGCGCGGACTGCGCGAACCCGACCTTCAACACCGACAACCCGCCGGCCTTCGACCCGACCCCGCCCGGCCCCGACGCGGTGCCGATGGACGGCAAGGGCCTGCAGCAGGATGCGAGTGAGCTGGGTGGCGGCGGCGGTATTCCGGGCATGCCCGCCGGCGGTATCCCGGGTCTCCCGAACGGCGTGCCGGGTCTGCCCACCGATGGCACGAGCCTGCCCGGCGGCATCCCGTCCATCCCGGCCCCGACCGACGGCCCGACCCAGCCGGATCAGCCGGCTCCGACCCAGTAGTGCCGCCGTTCATGTCCGACATTCCAGATCGCAGCTCGGAGCCCGATCCCGCCGCTGAACCGGTGCCGCAAACACGCCGCAATCAGCAGCCCGCCCTGCTGGCGATCGGGGTGGTCGCGGTGCTGCTCATCGGTTTCATGGCCGGACTGTTGGTGGGCAATGCCATGCACCACGGCCCGGAGACGCCGGGCGCGGTGGATGTCGGCTTCTCCCAGGACATGTCGGTGCATCACGCGCAGGCGGTGCAGATGTCGGGCGTCGCGCTGTCGGGGACCACGGACCCGGCGGTGAAGCGGCTCGCCTACGACATCCTCACCACGCAGGCCAATCAGGCCGGCCGCATGCAGGGCTGGCTGCAGCAGTGGGACAAACCGCTCCTCTCCTCCGACGGCTACATGGGCTGGATGACGGACATGTCCACGCACGAGCATTCCGGCACCGCCATGCACTCCGGTGCGGTGCAGACCATGCCCGGCATGGCGTCCGATCAGGAGATGGCCGCCCTGGGCCAGGCCACCGGCCCGGCCCTGGACGCGCTGTATCTGCAGCTCATGCTGCGCCACCACCAGGGCGGCATGCCGATGATCGAGTACGCCGCCCAGCGCGCGGACACCGACGCGGTGCGCTCGCTGGCCGAGAGCATGGCCAAGACCCAGAAGAGCGAGGCCGATCTGATGACCCAGATGCTGGCCGAGCGCAAGGTCTCCCCACTGCCGATGAACTGACCGAGCACCTCCGACGAACACGGACCGGGCACAGAAACGCCCGGTCCGTGTTCGTTTTTGGCGCAGCGCGAGCGATGCGATACGCTGTCCCAGCCCGACCGGGAGACCGGACGGGACCATCCCCGCCCTCGTAGCTCAGGGGATAGAGCGTCTGCCTCCGGAGCAGAAGGCCGCAGGTTCGAATCCTGCCGAGGGCACGCGAAACTGTTTGGCCCCGACCAACTTCCAGGTCGGGGCCATTCGCGTCTCCGGGGTTATCCAGCCTCAGTGTCACGAGTTGTCACAACCTCCCCCAAGGTTCGGCCCGCAGCCGCCAGCGCATCGGCCTGCGAATGGGCGTAAGTCCGCTGAGTGAAGCTCGCATCCGCATGGCCCAGCCAGGCCGCGATGACCGCGATCGGGACATGCCGCAGATGCATCGTGGTGCCCGCAGTGTGACGACAGTCATGCAGCCGGATATGCCGAACACCGGCCGCCTTCGCCACCTTGGCCCAGCGATGCGTCAGGGTGTCCGGGTGGTACGGCCGGCCCGCCTCGTCACACGCCACGTACCCGCCGGCGCCGTAGCTCTCCCCCACCGCCAGCTTGTCCGCCGCCTGGCGCCGGGAGGCCCGCTTCAGCACCTCGCACATGTCGTCGTCCATGGGAAGGGTCCGCTCGGAGCTCTCCGTCTTCGGAGTGTCCTCCACGGCCTTCCCACCGGCCGCCGCCCGACCGATCTCCACCGTCAGCGTCCGGGCCTCGAAATCGATGTTCCGCCACCGCAGCCCACCCAGCTCGGCGCGCCGAAGGCCCCGCAGCGCCAGGTACCAGACATGCTCGTTCCGGTCCTCGGCCACACTCGCCAGCACTCGCCGCACCTCGTCCTCGGTGTAGGTGTCCGGCTTCCTGCGCCGCCGCGGAATCGACTTGATCGGCTCAGCGACGTTCTGAGCCACCAGCTTCCGATCCCGCGCGTAGTCGAGGACCATCTCCATCGTGCCGACAACCCGGTTCAGCGACCGCGGAGCCCAGGGCCGACGCACCCGCCCCTTGGCGGTCACTGTGCCCCCCGCACGCAATGCCACGATCAGTTCATCGAGGTGCTTGCGGCTCAGCTTCTGGAGCTCCAGCGAGCCGTACCGTTCCCGGATCGGCGCGAGGTTGTAGCGATAGCCCGCCAAGGTGGTCGGCCGAGCCCAGTGCAGACTCGTCTCCCAGTCGTCGATGATCTCGGCCACCGTCATGTCACGCCGCGCGACGTAGGAGCCCTTGGCCGCCTGGTCCTGGATCTCCGCCAGCGCATGCCGGGCCTCCTGCTCGGTCCGGAAGCGCCGGCGCACCTGAATCCGCTTGCCCGTCTCCGGATCTCGGCCGGCATCAGCGACCATCGAGTACCGGACCACCGGCTTCTTCGTCCGGCGATCGGTCACCGTCAGCTTGGTGATCTGCGGCGGCAGTTGCTGCCTACCCATGGGCTTCCAGCCTCGAAATGTATTCGACCACAGCCGCTTCGGTCACGAACCGACGACGGCCAATCTTCACCGAGCGCAGCTCACCCGAGACGATCAGCTCGTAGTACTTGCTGTGCCCGATCGGAATCCGCTTCCGAACTTCCTGTTCGGTCAATAGCTGCGACATGTCTTGTCTCCCTCCTATGCCGCCGGAACTTGCTTAACCGCTTCTCCCCCTGGTGGTCCCGCCGACATCTGCGCCATCAACACCTGGGCGCGCTGGCGTTGCTTCTGAGCGAGCAGGGACATGATCAGGTGAGCACGAGGCGGGACGGTCGGGTCACCCGGTTCGGCCACCACCACCGTCACCTCGTCCGGGTCCCAGCCGTCCGCCTCGTCCGGAGTCATGCCCACGCCTTCAAGGAGTTGCTTAACGAAGTCGCGACGCTCAGCCGCGTGATCCTTCAGGGTCTTGCCCGTCCACAGCTTCGAGACGAACTGACGGTTACCGGCCACGCCGAGGGAGTCCCGCGAGTGGGCCTTGTTGCGGCAGTGGCCCGGCTGAGTCTTCGAATTCACGCCCTTCGGCACGATGCCGTAGCGCAGCCACACCGGGCAGTGATCCGAGCACGGCGTTCGCAGCAACTCCGCATGCAGGCGTTCGTAGTGCTCCGCGGTGCGCTGGTTCGGCGGCTCGAGGATCTCGGCCACCGACTTGGTGAGGTACTTCGCCAGGTAGCCGATCGCGGCATCGGCCTTCTTGGTGCCCTTCACGATGCCCTTGGGCTTGATCTGCTCACCGAAGCGGATCACATGCGCCGGTTCCATCTCGTCACACGAATCCAGGATGTCTTGAGCGTCCTCCCACTGGTGCAGGGGCACACCGGATTTCGGATCCACGAACGTCCGCGCCTGGTAGTCCCAGACCGGCATGTTCGCGCCCGTGTAGATCTCCTGATCGTGGTGGGGCCACCACACCCGCACGAAGGTCGCCGCAGTGACCTGCCGCAGGACCTCGTTCGGGATCGCACCACGCAGCAGCAGATGCACATGCGGAGCTCCCCGCCGCTGCGGCTCCACCGTGCCGAAGTACTGGACGTTCCAGCCCAACGCCCGCCGTAGATTCTGGGTCCAGCGGTTGAACAGCGCCGAGAAGTGAATGATGTCCCGGGCCGCCCGCACGTAGTCGTAGGAGTCCGGATCGACCGGGGAACCGTCCCCGCACACCTCGCCCTTCTTGTTCACTGCGCCGTCCCGGTGCACACGCCCGTAGCTGTCCATCGTCAGAGTCGCGAACATCCCGGGCCGGTACTTGCCCTCCGCGAAGGTCGCCCCGATCGTGCGACGTTCGACCTTCTTACGCGGCAGGTTCGGGGCCTCCTGAAGACGACGGGTAGAGCGCCGGCGCTTCTTCCCCGGAGCGTCCAACGGCGGCAACCGACGCGCCCCGTTCTCGCGGAGCTCCTTGTCCAGGTCGGCCACGATCTCACGGATACCGGCCATGAGTTCGGTGTCGCCGTCCTTCTTGGCCTGCTGATAGTCCGCAAACAACGACGAGCGAGCACACACCAGATCTTGCTGAAGCTCAGTGACCGGGCGTTCCTCGATCTCGGGTTCCTGGTCCAGGTGCCAGCCCTCCCGACACTGCTGAATCCGGATGGCACGCTTGCGTTTCGAGCACGCCGGGCACACCGACTCCAGAGTGTTGCCACACGCCGCACCGATCGCCTTGCGCTCCCCTGTCACGTGGTTGGTCATCCACATCGCGATCGGCTTGCGGCAGGAACCGAACTTGTCGGCCGCCGACGCTGCGATCTCCAGGAAGTCCTGGGAGGCGACCAACTGTTTCAGCCGAGCCTGGTCGCTCTCCGCGTGTTTCGTAACGCCTTGTGCGGCCGCAGGTTTCGTAACGGCCCTCATGACAGCGGCTGTCACGTCAGAACCACTGCGCCGGATCGTCGATGTCGAAAACCTCGTGAGCTTTCCCGTTGATCCACTCGACAGGGAGACCGAACACCGATACCTCCCGGACAGCAGGGACCTCCGCCACCGGCTCATCCAGAGGGGACAGCATCGAGGCAGCGTCCGCCCACGCCCGATCAGCCTCGGCCCGAGTCGGATATTCGATCAGGCCGTCCGTGCACAGGCAGTTCGAGTTGCCCTGGACCCCGGTCCCGCCGCACCGATCGCACGGACCCCAGATCGTGTCCTGGTGCGCAGCAATGCATTTCGGATCCTCACACCACCGACGGAGGCAGAGGAAGCACCAGCCGACCGAGTTCAGACGAGGCGGACGAACCGCAGTAACTGACGAACGCTCCCGAACCTGCATGATGACCCCCTGGTCACGTTTTCCCTGTTTACACCCCCTAAACTCTTGGTCCGCAGTGTCAGCGGGTCGATTTAGGAGGTATAAACACTGAAGATACACCCGAAGGCGACCTGTCGTAAAGGGGCTCTAAACTCACGCCGTGGCTGCCAACGCTGATGACTTCGAACAGGTCCGGAACGACCCGGATCCGATCCGACGTGGCCAGCGAGCGTCTGCGCTGATGACCATCTATCAGCAGCGGGCCACCGAGCTAGCAAGACTTCGAAAGGCCGCGATCGAAGAAGCCCATCGGGGCGGCCTGAGCTACACAGAGATCGCCGATCAGCTCGGGATCACGAAGGGCCGCATCAGCCAGATCCGGTCCACCGCGCCACAGCCTGAGCGCGCGTTCTTCGGGGTAGGCCCCGTTGCTGTTGGTATCCCCCGGCGAATCGGGTTCGAAGAGGGGCGCGAGCGACCGTTCTTCGACGCCAACGACCAGGCCACACAGGAGGCAGTCGAAGCCACACTGCTACGACTTTCGTTGGCTACCAACCGATTTGCCATCGATCCTGATCGTGAGGAGCTCCCAGAGGGTGACACTGTGATCATCTGCGGACCCAAGTCAGCTCCAGTCGCACGCCGCCTCCTGGACACCGACCCGGTACTTGACTTCGAGCGAACAGACGAAGGCTGGTGGATCACCGACGCCAAGACCGGCCAGCGCCACAGCTCGCCCTATCGGCGTGACAGTTCGATCCGGACAGACATCGGGTACTTCTCCCGGAGAACGGATGCCGGCCGAGCCATCGTCCACATCGCTGGCATCACCAGCGTCGGCTCAGGAGGTGTAGCCCGGTGGCTCGACCAGCATCTCGCCGAGGTATTCAGCCTCACCGCGGAGTTCGTCAGCGGCGTAGTCGAATGCGACTTCGATCCTGACTTTGCCGTCACCGATAGCCGACTCATTGTCGGCCCCTACATGGAAGCCTCATGGACGTAGCCGCCGCACAGCTCGCCGCACAGCCCGACGAAGACCGGCTATTCGTCACGTCAGGCGGTGTCGTCGTACTAGACGGCGCAACCGCGCATGATCCCGAGATGCCGCCAGCGGGAACATACGTCGATGTCCTCGGCGGCGAACTCCGCGACCGCCTTGACTCTGGTCGAGATCTCCGGACCATCCTCGCCGAGTCAATCGAGGCCGCCGCAGAACGACTGAGCTTGCAGCCCGGCAATGCACCATCCAGCACTGTTGCGATCGTTCGAACCAACTGCGGAGCCGTGGACGCCCTTGTCCTCGGAGACTCCCCGATCGCCATCGGCCGCATCAACGGATCGTTCGACGTTCTCAGTGACACCAGACTCGCCGAGCTCAACTTGCCTGAGTCTCAGGGGTACCGAGAACGACTCGCGAGCGGAACGGGCTACGACGAGATCCATCGCAGCCTGCTCCAAGAGCTCCAGCGCAAGCAGCGATCACGCCGGAATCGGGATGATGGCTACTGGATAGCTGAAGCCGACCCGGAGGCCGCCTATCACGCTCTTACCGCCCACTACCCGATCGAGGAGGTGGAATGGGCCGTGCTAGCCACAGACGGAGCATCCACACCTCTGGAGCCACTGCACGTCTCGTGGCCACAGATCGCTCGGATGAATTCCGACGATCTTGATCGTCTTCTCGATCGATGCCAACGCTGGGAAGCCGATCACGATCCTCATGGACAGCTCCAGCCTCGATCAAAGCGCCACGACGATAAGACCATCGCTGTCGCACATCCGTAGGCCAATTCTCACCGTCACGACTGTGATTCTCCGCCCACGTTCTCAGCAGGCAGGAGCCCCAGCCGTTCCCGTCTCCATGGTCATCCCCGTCGCGATGTCGTCGCTTTGCCTAATTTAGCTATACAGACTCAAGAGCGGCGCGCATGCGCGCGCCGCCCCGCGCTAACGCCGCACACCGCACTCCCTCGCTGCGCTCGGTCGCGCGGTGCGTCGGCGCGTTGCGGCACACGCCAGCACGCCGCAAAGGTGCTGAATCGCTCTCCAGGCCAACAACTTCCGCGAGGGGATAGGGAACAGGATCAGGGAAGGGAGCTCCCCCGGCTCCTCCTGCGCGTGCGAGTCCCAGCCTGATCGGGTGAGGATGCCGAGTCGATCACGCCTCACCGAGTCGAGTGCTGGCGCATTCCCGAGGTGGATCACCAACGAGCTGCCGCACGGCTCTGCCGCTTGCCACGAAGCCGCCCGGGGGGCTTCGGCCCCCGCTCCCCCGGTCCATCGGCAACGACGCCGACAGCGAGCCGCCACCGCCGCCGGCTCCAGGACCGGCCCCGATCAGCCCGCTATCCGGTCACGGCCCCGTCCTTCCCGCCGGTCCGGATAGCGAGGCACTCGACACCGGGAACCCCTGCCTCCTCATGGCCCGATTGTCTCGCTCCAGGAGGACGCGTCAAGGACCACCTTCGGTGTCCGCTACGCGGTGGCTTCGCCATCCTTGACCCGCCCTCCTTCCGCTGAGAGCGGCCAGTATGAGGAAGCAGGGAAGAAGAAGTCTTCAGACACCTATCAGCCGAATGTTGCTCCAGCTACCAAACGAACCGCTCACACTTGTCGCGTGGCAATTGGAAGCAACCAAACGCTGACGGCCGAGATGAACCGAGAGCTCACCAACTGGAAACATGGCACGGTCTACTACGCCGTCACCTACTACGCGAGCCGTCTAATCCTTATCACCGCATCCGCGGTCGTAGCAGCGAAGGACAACCTCCATTCCGGACACGTCCTCTCCGCGGTACCCTGGCTCGCCATTCTCGTTGCCGTGCTCACCGCACTCGACACCTGGATGAAGCCGCAGCAGAAATGGCGCGGTTTCATGGAGTCTCGGGACGCACTACAGGACTTGATCTTCAAGCAGCAAGACCCTAACGGGACACTCACTGAAGGCGAGATTATCGACCAGTTCAAAGCGATCCGCGCCGGGCACCACGACAAGAACGTGTTTTGAAGCCTGCCCGCAGTACGTCCGCAATGGCCTCCAGCCCAGAGTGTCACATAGCTGTCACATGTGACAGAGACGCAGGCGGACACACAGGGACGGCACGCCGACAGTACGAGACTCCGCTGAACGATCGAACACCCCTCTGACCGGGCAAAGTCTGCCTCCGGAGCAGAAGGCCGCAGGTTCGAATCCTGCCGAGGGCACCACAGTAGGGCCCCGACCGTGGATCACGGTCGGGGCCTTACTCGTTCGCGGGAGCGGCGGGCCGTTTCGGCACCGAATGACTGACTTATCGTGCCATCGTGACCGATTGGGATTCCGATTCGAGGACTCGGGAGCAAAGGTAGTAACTGTGCATCGCGGTGTCCGGTTGTGCAGGAGGCAGCCGGACACCGCGAGCGCGTTTTCGGGCCACGATCAGAGGTTTCAGGCCGCGGCGAAGGTGCCGCCGCCGATCGACTCCAGGATGATGTCGAATTCCGCTGCGTTGGAATCGATCTCGGCGATGACCCGGGCGCCGAGGGCGGCCGGCCGGGCACCGCGTTCGACGGTGCCGGTCACGCACTAGGCGGTCAGGCCGCGTATTCCAGGGCCATGGCCGCAATCACCGGGACCATGTAGGTCATGGGGAACGGGACGTGGCCGTAGGACTTGGCGCGGACGATGGTGATGATGGCGCCGGTGAAGTACAGCACGATGCCGATGGCGGCCGCGACGCCGAGCGGCGGGTAGAACAGCCCGGCGATCAGGCCGATGGCGCCGGCTGCCTTGGCCAGGCCCAGCCACGGCCACCAGGATTCGGGGACGCCGTACTCGGCGAGGGGCTCGGCCACGAACTTGGCCTTGCGCAGCAGGGAGACGGCCGAGAAGCCCACCCAGAGGGCGGCCAGGACGGTGACGATGTGGTACGCGGTGGACATGGGCGGGGCTCGCATTCTGCTGGATCCGGGTGGCTTCTGCCGATCGGAATGGTGCGGGGGCGAATTCATAGATCCGCGATCCGTTTTCGATCCATCCCCGATACGCCCGCTGTAGCCGGCCGTGCGCACCGCGCACCCGGCCGCCACTCACCGGCAGCGCGGTATCGTTCCTGCCCTTGATCATTCGCGGCGCGCAGACGGTCACGCCGCTGGATCCGGCCCGATTCCTCACGCCTCGTGCGCAATCCATGCTCGCCCAAGCCGATACCGGATGCATCGGCCGGCTGCGGCAACAGGATTCGTGGGGCGGCCGCACCGCCGACGACGTCTTCAACCGTGACGGGGACATCTCCGCACTGATCCGGGTGCTGAACGACAACGACCCCGGCGCACTGACTTTGACGCAGCCGCTGCTGGTATTGCAGGGCCGCGCCGACACCACGGTGCCGGCGCTCGCCACCGACGCCATGGTGGTGCAGCAGCGCGCGGGCGGTCAGCCCGTGCAGTACCACAGCTATCCGGGCGCGGACCACCGCGGCGTGCTCGACGCGTCGTTCGATGACGCACTGGCCTGGGTGGATACCCGGTTCGGCCGGTAGGCGGTCAGGCCGCGGGCTGCCAGCCCGGATCGCGACCGAACCAAGCGGCCAGCCGGTCGTAGGCGGGCGCGTCGGTGGCGATCGGCACCTCGTGCCCGAAAGCCTTTCCGGGACCGCGGAATTCGGGCTTCAGCAGCTTTTTGGACCAGGCCAGGCCATGCTCGGCGAGCTCCGGATCCAGGGTGCGGCCCTGACCGGTGGCCCGGGTGAGATCCCAGGCGTGCATGGCGAATTCGGTGATCTGCTGATCGGCGCGACCGCGCAGCGGGGCCTCCCCGCCCATGCCGGGCACCAGCCGCTCCGGATCGGCGGCGCGCCACGTCTGGAGCAGCGGCTGCGCGCGGGTGCGGAACTCGGCGGCCCAGTCCGCGCCGACCGGGTCGGGCGGTGCGCCCCAGTCCGGCATCTCGCCGCGCGCCGCGATAGTGAAGTCGCGCAGGATCTGGCCCACGATGTGGTCCAGCAGCCCGCGCACGTGCCAGTCCTCGCACGGCGTCGGCAGGGCTGCCTGGTCCGGGGTGACGGCGGCGATGACATCGCCGATCTGGGCGACGGCCCGTTCCAGGAGATCGATCGTCGGGTCCACCGGTGACTTGTCGGCCATGCGGCCAGACTAGCCCTGCGGCAAGACGTTCCGCGCCCCATCGGGCATGACGATCACCCGTGGCGGGAGAGCGGGTTCCGGCGCGGCCACGGCCCGTGGGGATCGGATCCGCCACAGCAGGTACAGCGCGGCCGCACAGCCCAGGGTGATCACCAGGGCCACCGTGCCGGGCATCGCGGAGACCGCCCCGTGCGGATCCCGATACCAGCGCGGCGAGTAGGCGACCCGGCCGAAGCTGCTGCCCCGCAGCGCCACCACCAGGCACGGCACCACCAGTACGGCGAGCGCCACCACGGCGCTGCCGGCGGTCTTCGGGACCGCCGCGCCGAAGCAGAAGCCGATGGCCAGCGCGGTGAGGATCACACCGAGCACCGGGATCACCGCGTACTGGTGCGCGATGCCCGCGGTGCCGGCCGCGAAGACCGCCAGCCCGGCGGTCGCGGCCAGCGCGATCCAGGGCGTGCGCCATCGGCGTCCCACCGCCAGCCCGGCCACCACGGCCAGGACCGGGAATGGTGCGGTCCAATCCGGCCGGGGCACCGCGATGATCGCGCTGCCCGCATTGGCCACCGCCACCGTCAGCAGCACCAGGGTGCCCTCGCGCCCGGGCAGCAGCAGCGCCGCGGCCAGCGCCGCGCCGATGGTGATGGCCGCGGCCACCCCGGCCTGTGCGACGGTGCCGGCGTGCTGCACGAACCACTGCGTCGACAGTGTGGTCGCGGTGACCAGGATCAGCGCGGACAGGATCGGGCCCATCGCCAGATCGGTGTTCTCGTGTTCGCCCGCCGGTTCCGGCTGCTGGACGGCGATCCCCGCGACCAGCAGCGCACCGGCCAGCACGAGCAGCCACGCCGGCGGCGTTCCGGTCGACGCCCATTCGGTGAGGGGATTGCCCCGGCCGCCCGTGGGCGGCAGCGAGGTCTGGTCGGCGATCAGGATCGCGGACAGGGCGCCGATCAGGTATGCGCCCGTCGCGATGGGTTTGCCGAATACCGCGACCGCGAGCGCCCCGAGCAGGATGCCACTGAAGATGGAGTCGATGTAGTTGGCCGTGGTCAGGTTTCCCGGGATCGCCGCGTCGCGGTTCCACAGCTGGTCGATCACCAGCACCACCGCGCTGCCGCTCGAGGCGATCCAGGCCGTCTTGCGCCCGAGCGCGACCACCAGCGCCGCCGAGACCACCGCGAACGCCGCGCCGGCGGCGGCCGCGCGCGGCATGTTCAGCACCAGCAGATCCAGCTGCAGCACCGGGCCTTCGGAGGTCCAGCCCAGATCGAGGGGGGCCATGAGCAGCAGTCCGGCCACCGCCGCGCCCAGCAGGGCGGCCATCGCCTCGATCGGAACCGCGTAGCGTCGCAGCGCCAGGGGCGCGGTCCTGCCCGGCGGGTCTGCCAACGCGAACCTCGCGCCCATTTCGTCACCTACTCCCTCGGTGATGCGACGCCTTCCGCGTTACAGCAATAACGAGCAGCTATCTCTCGCGACACTAACAGCTGCGGTATGTGGGAACCCTGAGAAGTGGAGTCGGTCACAGTCCTTCGGCGGGCCGGGGAGCAGGCCCGGGAGACCGTCAGGCGCAGCGGAAACGGAAGGTCGCCGGCGGGGTGACGCCCGGCACCGAGGTGACCTGAACGGCCGGATCACTGTCCAGCGCACAGCCGATCGGGGTGCTGACCTGAACCCGGTAGCAGCCGAGCGCGCCGTTGTAGACGGCCGTGCCGTCGACGCCCGTGGTGAGAGTCGCCACATTCGCGCCGCCGCCGCAGGGCGCGATGTCGGCGGCCACGCCCGCCATGGGGAACTGCTCGGGGCCGTAGACCGCCTGCACCTTCACCGCGGGATCGGCGGGCGGTTCCGCGGACGCGAGCGGGGCCAGGGCGCACGCGGCGGCGAGAGCGGATGTGACGAGCAGCGTGCGGCGCACCTTGTCTCCTTCGGGACGAGCTGAGGCAGTTCGCCTCTGCGGCCGACGATTCGGCCTCCGCGCCACTATAGGGACTCCCCGGTCCGATCGGTCACATTCCGACCGGCCGGACGGGCCGATCGCTCAGACCGCGGAGACCGCGCCGACCCGGCTCACGGCGGCCGCGCCGGTTGTCCGGCCGGCGGCGGCGCACTGCTCGGCGGTGAATGCGACTGCCGCGCCGAGGACTTCGAGCTCGACCCGGTCGCCGACCGTGGGCGCGTCCACGCTCACCCGGCGCACCTGGACAGGTTCGGGGCAGCCGTCGAGGTCGAGGGTGAGCAGGACATCCGCACCCCGGAACTCGAGGGCGCGCACGGTGGCGCAGCCGGCGCGACCGTCGGTGGCCGCCCGGGCCAGCAGCTGTTCGGGCCGCATCATGACCGCGCCCGCACCGGTCGGCGCGTTCACCTGCACCGAGATGCGGCCGAGCACGGTCTGAGCGGTCTCCGTGCCGATGGTGGCGTCGAGAAGCACTGTGTCGCCGAGGAATCCGGCCGTGAACAGGTCCGCGGGGGCCGCGTACACCTGCTCCGGCGTGCCGACCTGGGTGAACCGGCCCGAGCACATGACCGCGACCTGATCGGCGAAGGACAGCGCCTCCTCCTGATCGTGGGTGACCAGGATGCTGGTCATGCCCGCGGCGCGCAGGGTCTCGGCGACGGCCTGCCGGGTGGCGGCGCGGAGTCCGGTGTCCAGGGCGCTGAAGGGCTCGTCCAGCAGCATGAGATCGGGTTTGCGGGCCATGGCGCGGGCCAGGGCGACGCGCTGCTGCTGGCCGCCGGAAAGCTGATGCGGCCGCCGATCCGCGTAGGACGGGTCGAGCGAGACCATGTCGAGCAGTTCGGCGACGTGCTGCCGGTGCTTGCGCCGCGCACCCAGTCCCCCGCCGAGCCCGTAGGCGATGTTCTGCCCCACCGTCAGGTGCGGGAACAGCGCCCCGTCCTGTGCCACGTAGCCGATTCTGCGCCGGTGCGACGGCACCGAGAAGCCCTGGCGGGTAATGGTTTCCCCGCCGACGGACACCGATCCGGCGTCCGGGTTCTCGAATCCGGCGATTACCCGCAGCAGCGTGGTCTTGCCGCATCCGGAGGATCCGACCACCGCCGTGGCGCTGCCGTCGGCGACGTCGAGGCTGATGCCGTCGAGCACCGGCGCCTGTCCGAAGGTCTTGCGAACCTGGTCTACGACAAGACGACTCACAGTCCCGCCGCCTTCCTGGATTGGGTGAACAGCAGATAGGTGACCGGCACCGAGACGATGATCATGATCAGCGCGTACGGCGCGGCGGCCGCGTAGTCCAATTCGCCCGACAGCTGCCAGAACTGCATGGCGAGGGTGTTGGTGCCGTTGGGGGCCAGCAGCAGGGTGGCGGTCAGCTCGGTGGCCACGGCCACGAACGCCATGGCCGCCGCCGCGGCCGCCGCGGGCGCGGTGAGCCGCAGGGTGACGCGGAAGAAGGTGGCGGCCGGGGATTTTCCGAGCGCCTGCGAGGCCTCCTCCAGCCCCACCGGCACCTGCGCCAGCCCGGCACGCACGCTCACCAGCGCGCGAGGCAGGAACATGAGCGTGTAGGCGGCCAGGATGGTCGCGGCCGTCTGATAGAGCACGGGCAGCCAGCGAATCGACACGGTCACCAGTGCCAGCGCGATCACGATGCCCGGCAGCGAACTGGTGATGTAGTTGGCCCCCTCGATGATCCGCGCGAACCGCGAGGTGGAGCGCACCGCGACCCAGGCCACCGGGAAGGCGCACAGGGTGGTGATCACCGCGGCGGTGGCGGCCAAACCGATGGTCTGACCGAGAGATTCGCCGATATCGGTGGTGTTCCACACCGCCGAGCCGCCGATCTTCAGCCACCGGCCGATGGTCCACAGCGGCACGCCCAGCGTCGCCGCCAGCGCGGCGGCCAGCAGCGCGAACAGGGGAATCTTGGCCAGGCCCAGGCGAATCCGGTTCGCGCCCCGCTGCGCGCCGCCGCCGATCCGGGCGTAGCGGGCCCGGCCGCGCACGGTGGCCTCACCGGCCAGCAGCACCAGGCACAGCACCACCAGCACGCCCGAGAGCGTGCTGCCCGCCGCGCCCGCGAAGCTGGACTGGTACTGCTGGAAGATGGCGGTGGTGAAGGTGTCGAATCGGATCATGGCGAAGGCGCCGTACTCGGCCAGCAGGTGCAGCGAGATCAGCAGTCCGCCACCGAGAATCGCCAGCCGCAGCTGCGGCAGCACGATGCGTGTGAAGACGGCGACGGGCCCGGAGCCGAGGGCCCGGGCCGATTCCTCCACGGCGGGATCCAGCCGCCGCAGGGTGGCCGCCGCCGGGAGGTACACCAGCGGGAAGTACGAGACCGTCGAGACGAGCACCCCCGCCCAGAGCCCGTGCAGCGAGGGGATGGCGCTGACCCAGCCGTAGCTGTTGACGAAGGCCGGAACCGCGAGGGGGGCCGCGAAGATCGGGCCCCACCAGGCCGCGCCCGGCACGTCGGTGCGTTCCACGATCCAGGCCAGGCCGATGCCCAGCGCCACGCAGATCGGCACGGTCAGCACCACCAGTTCGGCGGTGTTGCGCAGCAATTCGGCCACGCGTGGGCGGAACACCAGCTGTGCGGTCTCGTGCCATCCGGTCGAGACCAGCGTGGACACGATGTACCCCAGCGGCACGAAGGTGGCCGCCACCATGAGCAGGGCGGCGATCGTGACGATCGCCCCGGGCCGGATGGCCGATGCACTCGGGACCATCCTGGTCAGCGCCCGAGAGACCCTGCTGGGCAGGTCCTTCGCGGCCGGGGTGGGTACAGCGGTCCGAACAGCCACGGTTAGAGCAGACCCGCCTCGGTCATGAGCTGCGTGACCTTCTTGGCGTCCAGCTTGCTCGGGTCGATCTTGGGCGCGTCGAGCGAGGCCAGCGGCGGCAGCGCCGGGTTGGCCGCGACGTCGGCGGCCACCGGGTACTCCATGGAGTCACCGTCACGCAGCACCTCCTGGCCCTGCTTGGAGGTGATGAAGGCCAGGAACTTCTGGGCGTTGGCCTGCTTCTTGCTCGACTTCAGCACGCCGCCACCGGAAATGGAGACGAACGCGCCCGGGTCCTGGTTCTTGAAGTAGAACAGCTGGGTGTTGCCGCTGTTCTCCTTGGTCTTGGCCTGGTCGCGGTACCAGTAGTAGTGGTAGATCACGCCGCCCTCGAACTGGCCGGAGTTGGCGCCCTTCATGACGGTGGTGTTGTTCTGCGAGGTGACCGCGTTGTCCTTCATGCCCTTCAGCCACGCCTTGGTGGCGTCCTCGCCCTTCTGGGCGAGCAGGGCGGCCACGATGGCCTGGAAGTCCGCGCCGGAGGCGGCACCGCTCCAGCGGCCCTTCCACTGCGGCTGCTGCAGATCCAGCAGCGACTTGGGCAGCTGGTCGGCCGGGAGCTTGGCGGTGTTGTAGACGAAAACGGTGGAGCGCGCGGCGATTCCGGTCCACTTGCCGGTGGACGGGCGGAACTGGTCCGGCACCTGGGCCAGGGTGTCCTTGTCGACGTCGGAGAACAGGCCGGCGTTCTCGACCAGCGCCATGGCCGGGGAGTTCTCGGTGAGGAAGACGTCGGCGGGCGAGTTCTTGCCCTCGGCCACGATCTGGTTGCCCAGGTCGGTGTCACCGCCGTTGCGGAGGGTCACCTTGATGCCGGTGTCCTTGGTGAACGCGTCCACCCACTCCTTGGTGAGGGATTCGTGTTGCGCGTTGTAGACCAGGATCTCGTTGTCGTTCTTCGACGAGCTGGAGCAGGCAGTGGTCGCGCCGAGCACCGCGATCGCCGCCAGCGCACCGGAGACCAGTTTCCATCGAGCCGCCGTCATGACCGTCCTTTCGCTTGCCCAGCCTCGTCTATGAGGTTTGCCTAACCAACGTACCGTCCCATGTCACGGGTTCAAATGCCACCCCACCAATCGACACGGAATCGCTGTAGTCTGCGTGCGTTCCGGGGACGGCCCCGGACGGACAGCAACCGAAGATCGGCCGGAGTCGAAGGATCTCGATGAGCTTGCAGCGGCGTACCCCCTTGACCATCGGACTCGGCGTGGCCGCCGTGGTGCTCGTGGGAGGTGGCATCGCCACCGCGGTGACGTTGAACG
Organism: Nocardia sp. NPDC059154; assembly: GCF_042755705.1. Classification (NCBI taxonomy): domain Bacteria; kingdom Bacillati; phylum Actinomycetota; class Actinomycetes; order Mycobacteriales; family Nocardiaceae; genus Nocardia; species Nocardia sp. NPDC059154. The sequence goes on along the minus strand of NZ_JBHZCS010000044.1, from coordinate 41,835 downwards.
GCAAGGACTCCGGACCGAGCGACGACAAGCGTGTCGAGACCGCGGTGCGCGATTTCTACGACGCGCTCTCCGTCGGCGGCGCGTCGCAGGCTGTCGGCAAGACCTGCGCCGGCGACCGCGCCCAGTACGACGCGCTGCCCGAGGCCCAGCGGAAGGCCATGGACCAGGGCAAGATCTCCATGAAGGTCGATTCGGTGCAGGGCATCACCATCACCGGCGACCGCGCCACGGCTGTCACCCTGGGCACGCTCACCCTGCCCGGCACCGCCGACAGCAAGCGTTCCACCGATGAACACCTGCGCAAGGAAGACGGCGTATGGAAGGTCTGTTCCACCGACGCGAAGTAGGACGGCCATGAGCTGCTGCGGCCCGAACCGGCGGCAGCTGCTGGGCCTGCTGGCGGCGGCCGCGGCCCTGCCGCTGGTGGCGCCGAGTCCGGCTCGGGCACAGCCGGATTCGCTGGTGGCGACCGATCTCGAGGTCGTCACCATCACCGAGCAGTCGGCCGTCTTCACCTGGACGACGCTGGGCCCGGACGCGGCCGGCAACCCTGTTCCGGTGGAGACCGGCGGCGAAGTCTGGCTCGGTCCCGCGGACGGGACCGGGCTGCGGCAGGTCTTCGGCGACCCGCAGCCGACCGCCTGTCACTACGCCGAGGTCACCGGGCTCGAGCCCGGGCGCGCCTATCGGTTCGAGGCGCGTTCCCAGGGCATCGCGGCCGCGCCCGCGCTGAATGTCGCCACCCGCCTGCCGAATACGCCGGAGGCGCAAGGGGTCTTCACCACGCTGGTGCCGCCGCCGGGCCGGCTGCTGCGAACCCTCGCCCTGTCCAATGACATTCACTTCGGCGAGGAGGTCAGCGGGCTCATCACCGCCGGCCTGCCGCCCGGAGTGCGCCAGGAGCCCGGTCTCGCACCGTATCCCGAAGTCATGCTGACCGCGCTGCTCGACGATATACACCGGCCCGACCGTGCCGTCGACCATCTGCTGCTCGCCGGTGACCTCACCGCCGAGGCCACCCCGGACCAGGTGCGCGGCGTCCACACCCACCTCGCGAACTGGGGTGCGCCGGGCCGGGAATGGTTCGCCGCCCGCGGCAATCACGACCGCCCGCACCTGGGCTCGGACTACGCGGACTGCAGCCCGTACCTCGACCACTACGACTGCTGGGGTGATTCCTTCACCGCCCGACAGCAATTGGCGGCCTACGAGGTCGGCGAGCTGCGCCTGATCGCCCTGGACACCACCCAGCTCGACGCCCCGGGCGGCACTTTGGACCGGTCCCAGCTCGACGAGCTGCGGGACCGGCTCACCGGCGACCCGGACCGTCCCACACTCGTTTTCGGTCATCACCCGGTCACCACCGAGTCCGGCGGGTCCAATCTGGCCGGACCGAGCTTCATTCTCGATGCGGCGAATGCCGCCGAGCTGCAATCGATCTACCGCTCCGCGCCCGGCGTCTTCCTGCACCATGCGGGGCACACCCACCGCAACCGCCGTACCCGGCCCGATCTGCCCATCCCGGTCGAATTCCTGGAAGTGGCGGCGGCCAAGGAATATCCGGGCGGTTACTCGCTGCTGCGCCTCTACGAGGGCGGCTACATGCTGAATTTCTACAAGACCCGCACCGAGGCCGCGCGGCGCTGGAGCACGCGGTCGCGGGGCGAATACTTCGGTCTGCTGCCCGAATACACGCTGGGCACGACCGCCGACCGCAATTTCGTGGTGCCGCGCGATCTCTCCGGCGTGATCGCGAGCTGAATGCGAAAACGCCTCCCGGGTGTACGGGAGGCGTTTTCCGATGGAGCGACCGACGGGACTCGAACCCGTGTGACAGGCTTTGCAGGCCTGCTCCTGACCAACTCGGACACAGCCGCAGGGTGTACCCAATAGTGCGGCGAATCGGGCCTGCGGCCGAGGTTTTGAATCACCGTGATTCGTATGCTCCCCGGGGATCGGCTCGGCGCTGCGACCAACCGGTTCGCGACGTGCGATGATCGGGTCATGTCTCGACCACGTCCACTGCCACTCGACCCGATCGAGGAGGCGCACCGTCAGTGGACCGAGCACGGCTGGGGTGACGTGGCCGACGGAATGGCGGCGGTGACGTCACTGGTGCGGGCGCAGCAGATCGTGATGGCACGGGTGGACGAAGCCCTGCGGCCGTCCGGTTTGACCTTTTCCCGGTACGAGTTACTGATGCTGCTGAGCTTCAGCAAAACCGGCGCGCTGCCGATGGCGGTGGCCAGCGCCCGCCTGCAGGTGCACCCCACCTCCGTCACCAACACGGTGGACCGGCTGGAGGCGGCGCACTTGGTGAAGCGTGTGCCACATCCCAGTGACCGGCGGGCGACGCTGATCGAAATCACCGATGCCGGAAGAGAATTGGTGGCCAGGGCCACCACCGAGCTGAACCGGCGAGTTTTCGCCGAGGCCGGACTGCCGTCGGAACGATTGCAATTGCTGCTGCAATTGCTGTCGGAGTTCCGGCAGAGCGCCGGCGACTTCGATCCAGGTAGCTCGCCGACACGATGGGCCGGTCAGTAACCGGTCAGCGACCCAGCAGCCAATTTCCTGCGTCATAGTCTTGGATTCGGCTCGCAAAAGGTTCACCATTGAGCGCATGGTGCTGGTCCTCGGGGTGTCGGCGGGCGCTGCTGGCGCACGTGCCATGCTCACCCATTCCGACCAGCCTCACCTGCCTCCCATCGACCGTTGCAAGGTCCTGCGCCGGGCCGGTGATCGCGGCATGGAGGACCCCGTTTTCGAGGCCATCCAGCAGATGCGCAAGTCGGCCGCCGAGCGCGACGAATTCATTACCGGCATTGCCGTGACCTGCCGCTCGGCCACCCATGCCGAGGCGATTCGCACCGCCGCGGGCCGCAACCGCCTCACGGTCATCGATGAGCCGGTGGCCCAGCTCCGATATCTCCGATTCACCCGGAAGCTACCCAGCGAGGGTTCGGTCCTGCTCTACGACCTGGGTGCTTCGGGACTGACCCTCACCCAGATCGACTGCCGCAACGATGCCGTCCTCGCCACCAAGCGCAGCACCGTCCTGGGTGGTGACGGCCACGACGCGCTGTTGCGCTGGCTGCTCACCCGCGCCGGGGTCACCGTGGATCTGGCCACCACCCGCCGCCAGAAGGAGGCGCTGGCCTCCGAGCGCGTCCTGGCCATCTGCGACCCGATCACCGGGCAGCGCACCGTGGTCACCCGCAGTGATTTCGCCGAACTGGTCGAAGCGGGCATTCATCACTCGGCGTCCTTCGTCCGCCACATGATCGACGAGACCGGCATCCAGCCCGCCGGAATGGCGCTGCTGGGCGGCTGCACCCGCAACAAGAGCATCCGGGACGAGCTCAAACAGCAGCTGGGCTATCCGCTCATCTACGATCCCGAACCCGAATTCGTCTCCACCCGCGGCGCGGTCCTGCTGGCCGCCGAACGGCCATCGGCCCGCAGCATCCGCAGCGTGCACCTGGCCCAGGCCGCCACCTCCCACGAGGCCCCCGCCACCTCCCCCGTCTCCCGCCGCAAACTCGTTGCGGCAGTGGCGGTTACCGCCACCCTGGGCGGCACCATCGTCGGCGCGCTGGCCATGAACCGCGACGGCGGCGAACACCCCGACGGCAAGCCCCCGACCGTCGAAGTGGTCGGCCCGCCCAAACACGGCTGACGCCGGCGCCCACATCGATGACCTAGAGCACGAGGCCCACCCAAACACGCCTGACGCCGGCGCCCGCGCCGATGACCTCGAGCACGAGGCCCGCCGGGCAATACCTGCCCGCTCTCGTCAACGTGCCCCGCTGCCTCAGGCAGCGGGGCACGAGAGCTCCGAGAGTGGTTGCGGCGCTTACTTGTTGGTGAAGTTCGCCGGGCGCTTCTCGACGAAGGCGGTCATGCCTTCCTTCTGGTCCTCGGTCGCGAAGAGCGAGTGGAAGACGCGGCGCTCGAAGCGCAGGCCCTCGGTGAGGGTGGTTTCGAAGGCGCGGTCCACCGCTTCCTTGGCGATCATGACCGACGGCAGCGACATGGACGCGATGGTCTCGGCGACCTCCATGGCGGTGGCGACGAGGTCGGCGGCGGGGACGATGCGCGAGACCAGGCCCGCGCGTTCGGCTTCCTCGGCGTCCATATTGCGGCCGGTGAGGATCAGGTCCATGGCCTTGGCCTTGCCGACGGCGCGGGTGAGGCGCTGGGAGCCGCCCATGCCGGGGATGACGCCGAGCTTGATCTCGGGCTGCCCGAACTTGGCGGTGTCGGCGGCGAGCAGGATGTCGCACATCATGGCGAGTTCGCAGCCGCCACCGAGGGCGTAGCCGGCGACCGCGGCGATGATGGGCTTACGGAACGCGACCAGTCGGTCCCAACCGGCGAAGTGGTCGGTCAGGAACATGTCCATATAGGACTTGGACTGCATCTCCTTGATGTCCGCGCCGGCCGCGAAGGCCCGGTCGGACCCGGTCAGCACGACCGCGCCGACCTCGTTGTCGTTCTCCAGCTCGTCCAGCGCCGCCGAAATGTCGGCCAGGACCTGCGAGTTCAGCGCGTTGAGGGCCTTCGGCCGGTTCAGCGTGATGAGGGCGACACGCCCCTTGCGCTCCAGCAGAATGGTCTCGAAGTCTGTCACGCCGGTTCCTCTCCCGATCGCTTGCGGATATCGGTGACGATAGCCGAGAAGTCCTTGCCCGCTTCCTCCTGGTTGAAGCGGCTGTAGATCTCCGCCGCCAGCTGCCCGATCTGCCCGTCGACGCCGTTGGCCCGCAGCGCGTTCGCCGCCAGACCCAGGTCCTTGGACATGAGCGCGGTCGCGAAGCCGGGCTGGTAGTCATTGTTGGCCGGGCTGGCCGGAACCGGTCCGGGCACCGGGCAGTAGGAGGTCAGCGCCCACGACTGCCCCGAGGCGGTGGACACCACGTCGAAGAACTTGTCGTGGGTGAGCCCCAGCTTCTCGCCCAGCACAATCGCTTCCGAGAGGCCGATCATGGAAATGCCCAGCAGCATGTTGTTGCAGATCTTGGCGGCCTGACCCACGCCCGCGCCGCCGCAGTGCACGACCTTGCCGCCCATGACCTCCAGCAGCGGCAGCGCGTCGGCGAAGTCGGCGTCCGCGCCGCCCACCATGAAGGTGAGGGTGCCCGCCGCCGCGCCCGCCACGCCGCCGGAGACCGGGGCGTCCAGGGCCCGATGTCCCGCTGCCGCAGCGAGTTCCGCGGCCTGCTTGGCATCGGCGACGTCGATGGTGGAGCAGTCGACGAACAGGGTGCCCGGCTTGGCGGCCGGGAGGATCTCGCCGTAGAGGTCGAGCACGATGCGGCCGTTGGGCAGCATGGTGATCACGATGTCGGAGGCCGAAACCGCTTCCGCGGCAGTGGCGACCACGGTCGCCCCGTCCTGGCGGGCCTGATCCTGGGCCGCGGGCACCGGGTCGAAGGCGAGGACGTCGTATCCGGCCTCGACCAGGTTGGCGGCCATGGGTCCGCCCATGTGGCCCAGCCCCAGGAACCCGACCTTGGTGTTAGTGCTCATTGCTCGTCCTTCAATGCTCTATTCGCCTGAAACAGGTGCGGCCAAACCCAATTCGCGATCGCCGAGCGCGCCGAAGTAGGCGTCCACGTCGGCCTCGGTGACGTCCGCCAGGGTGGCGGGCGACCACTGCGGGTTGCGGTCCTTGTCGATGACCTGGGCGCGGATGCCCTCCACCAGGTCGTGGGTGTTCAGGGAGGCGACGGAGACCCGGTACTCCTGGTTCAGCGCCGTCTCGAGGTCGGCGGCCCGGCGCGCATCGCGCAGCGAGCGCAGCGTGACCTTCAGCGCCACCGGCGATTTCGACAGCACGTCGGCGGCGGCCTTGGCGGCCTCGGCCCGGCCGTCGAGCTGCAGCCGGTGCACGATCTCCTCGACGGTGTCCGCGCTGTAGCAGGAGTCGATCCACTCCTGCTGTGCCACGAACTCCGAGACCGGTGCGGGCTGTGCGAACTTGGCGATGGCCACGTCGACCTCGGCCGTGGTCAGCGCCTCCAGCAGCGCCGGAATGTGTTCCGACGGAACGAAATAGTCGGCGAACCCGGCCGCGATGGCATCACCGGCGGACATGCGCGCGGTGGTGAGCGCGACATGAGTGCCGATCTCGCCCGGCGCGTGTGCCAGCAGGTAGGTGCCGCCGACGTCCGGGATGAAGCCGATGCCGGTCTCGGGCATGCCGACCATGGACCGCTCGGTCACGATGCGATGCGAGGCGTGCCCGGACAGGCCGACGCCGCCGCCCATCACGATGCCGTCCATGACCGCGACATACGGCTTCGGGTAGCGGCCGATGAGGGCATTGAGGATGTACTCGTCGCGCCAGAACGTGCCGCTCGGGGAATCCGCGGCCACCTCGGGCGAATCACCCTGGGCCACAGCGTGCTCGGCGTCGTTGTGGATGGCGACGATGTCGCCGCCCGCGCACAGCCCGCGCTCGCCCGCGCCGGTGAGCACCACCGCGCGCACCTCGTCGTCGTCCGCCCAGGCCCGTAGCGCGTCCAGGATGGTCAGCGCCATCGGGTGATTGAGCGCATTGATGGCGCGGGGCCGGTTGAGCGTGATCAGGCCGAGGCCGTCGCGCCGCTCGATCAACACCTCGGGTTCGTGCACCGTGCTCTTCGATGCCTCAGCGCTCATGCTGCTCCTACCACCGAGCGGGCGACGACCACCCGCATGATTTCGTTCGTGCCCTCGAGAATCTGATGCACCCGCAGGTCGCGGACGATCTTCTCGATGCCGTATTCGGCCAGGTAACCGTAGCCACCGTGGAGTTGCAGGGCCTTGTTGGCCACCTCGAACCCGGCGTCGGTGGCGAACCGCTTGGCCATGGCGCACAGCTCCACCTTGTCGGGGGCGTCGGCGTCCAGCGCGGCCGCGGCCCGCCACAGCAGGGTGCGAGCGGCCTCCAGCGAGGTGCGCATATCGGCCAGCTCGAACTGCAGGGCGGTGTTGTCCAGCAGTCGCGAGCCGAACGCCTTGCGCTGGGCCATATAGGCGACGGTCCGATCGAGCGCGGCCTGCGCCCCTCCCATCGAGCAGGCGGCGATGTTCAACCGTCCGCCATTGAGCCCGTTCATGGCGATGCGGAAGCCGTTGCCCTCCTCGCCCAGCAGGTTGGCCGCCGGGATCCGGGCATTGTCGAGAATGACCTGCCGGGTGGGCTGTGCGTTCCAGCCCATCTTCTTCTCGTTGGCCCCGAAGGACAGCCCGGGCGTATCGGCCGGGACGATGAAGGCCGAGATCCCGCGCGCCCCTTCGTTTCCGGTGCGCGCCATGATCACGTACACGTCGGTGCTGCCCGCGCCGGAGATGAACTGCTTGACGCCGGTGAGCAGGTAGTCGTCGCCGTCACGGACGGCCTTGGTGCTCAGCGCCGCCGCGTCGGAGCCGACGCCCGGCTCGGTCAGCGCGTAGGAGGCCAGCAGGTCCATGGAGCTCAGCCCCGGCAGCCACCGATTGCGCTGCGCCGCATCGCCGTAGGTGTCGATCATCCACGTGGCCATATTGTGGATGGAGATGTAGGCGGCCACGGCCGGGCAGCCGGTGGCCAGCTGCTCGAAGATGCGCACGGCGTCCAGCCGCCGCAGCTCCGAGCCGCCCACGTCCTCGCGCACATAGATACCGCCCAGGCCGAGCGAGCCCGCCTTGCGCAGCACGTCCACCGGGAAGTGCTTGCGCTCATCCCATTCCAGGGCACTGGGCGCGAGCAGCTCGTCGGCGAAGGAGCGGGCGGTCTCGACGATCGCCTTCTCGTCCTCGTCAAGTACGAACATCAGGTCAGTCCATGGTCGGGATGACGAAGGCGTTGGACTCCTTGAGTCCCGCGGGCCAGCGCTGCGTCACCGTCTTGGTCTTGGTGTAGAAGCGGATCGAGTCCGGGCCGTGCTGGTTGAGGTCGCCGAAGCCGGAGCGCTTCCAGCCGCCGAAGGTGTGGTACGCGATCGGCACCGGGATCGGGACATTGATGCCGACCATGCCGACCTGGACGCGGGCGGCGAAGTCGCGGGCGGTGTCGCCGTCGCGGGTGAAAATGGCGACGCCATTGCCGTATTCGTGCTCGTTGGGCAGGCGCAGCGCCTCTTCGTAGTCCTTGGCGCGCACCAGCATCAGCACCGGGCCGAAGATCTCTTCCCGGTAGATCCGCATCTCCGGGGTGACCTGGTCGAACAGCGAAGCGCCCGCGAAGAATCCGTCCTCGCCGCCCTCGACGACCAGGCCGCGTCCGTCGATCACCAGTTCCGCGCCCTCGTCGACGCCGATCTGGACGTAGTTGTTCACCCGGTCCACGCCGTCGCGGCCGACCAGCGGGCCGAAGTCCGCGCCCGGGTCGTCGGAGACGCCGACATTGAGCTTGTTGATGCGCTCGATGAGCTTGGCGCGCAGGCGATCCGCGGTCTCCTCGCCCACCGGCACGGCGACCGAGATGGCCATGCAGCGCTCGCCCGCGGAGCCGTAGCCCGCGCCGATCAGCTGGTCGGCCACATCGTCGAGGTCGGCGTCCGGCATCACGATGGCGTGGTTCTTGGCGCCGCCGAAGCACTGGGCGCGCTTGCCGTTGGCGGAGGCGGTCTCGTAGATGTACTGCGCGATCGGGGTGGAGCCGACGAAGCCGACGGCCTTGATGCGCTCGTCGTGCAGCAGCGTGTCGACGGCTTCCTTGTCGCCGTTGACCACATTGAAGATGCCCGCGGGCAGTCCGGCCTCGAGGAACAGCTCGGCCAGGCGCAGCGGCACCGAGGGGTCGCGCTCGGAGGGCTTGAGCACGAAGGCATTACCGCAGGCCAGCGCCGGTCCGGCCTTCCACAGCGGGATCATGGCCGGGAAGTTGAACGGGGTGATGCCCGCGACCACGCCCAGCGGCTGCCGCATGGAGTACACGTCGATGCCGGTGCCGGCGCTCTCGGTGTACTCGCCCTTGAGCAGGTGCGGGATGCCGACGGCGAATTCGATGACCTCGAGGCCACGCTGGATATCGCCCTTGGCGTCGGCGATGGTCTTGCCGTGCTCGCTGGAGAGCAGTGCGGCCAGCGAATCCATCTCGTCCTGCACCAGGGTCAGGAACTTCATCAGGATCCGGGCGCGCTTCTGCGGGTTCATGGCGGCCCAGGCCGGCTGTGCGGCGGCGGCATTCGCGATGACCGCCTCGACCTCACTCTTGCTCGCCAGCGGCACGCGCGCCTGAACCTGGCCGGTGCTGGGGTTGAACACATCGCCGAAATTGCCCGAAGTTCCCGGGACGTGCTTCCCGCCGATGAAGTGGGTGAGTTCGCGAGCCATGCCAGTCCTGTCTCGATGCTTGCGCGCCGATTGCGCGGTCTGTGGCGATCCTATAGTTGGACATCCAAGTATTGGCTGTGGGATAATTCACAGCACCCAGAGAGCCTCCGAGAGTTGGAGCAACCGCATGCCCGATCTGCATGTCCCGGTTCATCCAGTGCGGTTCGTGACCGCAGCGGCGCTGTTCGACGGCCATGACGCGGCCATCAACATCATGCGAAGAATCCTGCAGGCCCAGGGAGCCGAGGTGATTCATCTGGGGCACAACCGGGCCGTGCGCGACGTCGTGGACGCGGCCGTCACCGAGGACGTGCAGGGCGTCGCGGTCAGCTCGTATCAGGGCGGGCACATCGAGTACTTCGAGTACCTGGCGCAGGCCTTGAAAGAGGCCGGGGCCGAGCACGTGAAGATCTTCGGCGGGGGCGGCGGGGTGATCATTCCCGAGGAGATCGCGCGGCTGGCGGAGTCGGGCGTGACCATCTTCTCGCCGGAGGACGGGCAGCGGCTCGGGCTGCCGGGGATGATCAATCACCTGATTTCGGCTTGCGACGTGGATCTTTCACACACACCCGCGTCGGTGGAGGCGGTGCTGAGCGGGGATCGGGCGGCGCTGGCGCGGACCCTCACCTGCCTGCAGCAGGGGACGCTGCCGGAGGCGGACCGAGCGGCGCTGACGGCCGCGGCGGCCGTGCGGCACGTGCCCGTGCTGGGCATCACCGGCACCGGCGGATCCGGAAAGTCATCTCTCACAGACGAACTCGTGCGACGGCTGCGCACCGATCAGCAGGACAAGCTGCGGGTCGCGGTGCTGGCGGTGGACCCGACCCGGCGGCGCGGCGGGGGTGCGCTGCTGGGCGACCGGATCCGGATGAACGCCCTCGACGGCGAACGGGTCTACTTCCGGTCGCTGGCCACCCGGGGTGAGCGGGAACTGCCGCACGATATCGACACCATGGTGATCGCCTGCAAGGCAGCGGGATTCGATCTGGTGATCCTGGAGACGCCCGGCATCGGACAGGGTGACGCGGCCATCGCCGAGCACGTGGACGTGTCGCTGTACGTGATGACGCCGGAGTTCGGCGCGGCCTCCCAGCTCGAGAAGATCGACATGCTCGATTACGCGGATGTGGTGGCCATCAACAAGTTCGAGCGGCGCGGGGCCGAGGACACGCTGCGCGATGTGTCGCGGCAGCTGGTGCGGAATCGGGAGGAGTTCCACGCCATGCCCGAGGATATGCCGGTCTTCGGCACCAGCGCAGCGACCTTCAACGATGACGGGGTGACAGCGCTCTACCAGCACCTGAGCGGACTGCTCGCCGAGCAGGGGCTGCCGCTGCAGGAAGGCGTGCTGCCGCGGGTGGCCACCCGCACCTCCACCCGCTTCGCCCAGATCATTCCGCCCGCCCGCGTGCGCTATCTGGCCGAAATCGCGGAAGCCGTGCGGGATTACCACGCCGGCACCGCGCGCGAGATGGAGGCCGCGCGGCGTGTCCAGCGCCTGGAGCAGGTACTCGCCGAGCTGCCGGGCGACGGCGCACTCCCGGCTTCCCCGGCGGACGCGGCCACCGGCGATGCCGTCACGTCCGATACTGCCGGAGAGGTGCTGCGCGGGCTGCTCGCGCAGGCTCGCGCCGACCAGACGCCGGAAACCGCTGCACTGCTGGCGGAATGGCCCGCGGTTGCGGAATCGTACCGGGGCGACGAACAGGTGGTGCGGGTCCGCGATCGGGAGCTGCGGACGGCGCTGCGCCGGGAGACATTGTCCGGCAGTTCGATTCCCCGGGTGGCGCTCCCCCGCTTCACCGATCACGGTGAGCTGCTGCGGTTCCTGCGCTCGGAGAACCTGCCGGGACGCTTCCCGTTCACCGCCGGAGTGTTCCCGTTCAAGCGGGACAACGAGGATCCGGCGCGCATGTTCGCGGGCGAGGGCGATGCCTTCCGCACCAACCGCCGGTTCAAGGTGCTCTCCGAACACGCCGAGGCCAAACGGCTTTCGACCGCCTTCGACTCGGTCACGCTGTACGGGCACGACCCGGCCGAGCGGCCGGACATCTACGGCAAGGTCGGCACCTCCGGGGTGTCCATCGCCACCCTCGACGATATGAAGGCGCTCTACGACGGCTTCGACCTCGACGCGCCTGCCACCTCGGTGTCCATGACCATCAACGGTCCCGCGCCGACGATTCTGGCCTACTTCCTCAATGCCGCCATCGATCAGGCGGTGGCGGAGTTCGCGGCCGAGCAGGGCCGCGAGCCCACCCCCGACGAGGCGGCCGGCCTGCGCGCCCGCACCCTGGCGACGGTGCGCGGCACCGTGCAGGCCGACATCCTCAAGGAGGACCAGGGCCAGAACACCTGCATCTTCTCCACCGAGTTCAGTCTGCGCATGATGGCCGACATCCAGGAGTGGTTCGTGCGCAACGGCGTTCGCAACTTCTACTCGGTGTCCATCTCCGGCTATCACATCGCCGAGGCCGGGGCGAACCCGATCAGCCAGCTGGCCTTCACGCTGGCCAACGGTTTCACCTATGTGGAGGCGTATCTCGCGCGGGGCATGGACATCGACGACTTCGCGCCCAACCTGTCATTCTTCTTCTCCAATGGCATGGACGCCGAGTACTCGGTGATCGGCCGGGTGGCGCGGCGCATCTGGGCGATCGCCATGCGCGACCGGTACGGGGCCAACGAGCGGTCGCAGAAGCTGAAGTACCACGTCCAGACCTCCGGGCGGTCGCTGCACGCACAGGAGATGAGCTTCAACGACATTCGCACCACGCTGCAGGCACTCATCGCGGTGTACGACAACTGCAACAGCCTGCACACCAATGCCTACGACGAGGCGGTCACCACGCCGACCGAGGAATCGGTGCGGCGGGCACTGGCCATCCAGCTCATCATCAACCGGGAGTGGGGGCTCGCGATGAACGAGAACCCGCTGCAGGGCAGCTTCATCATCGACGAGCTGACCGATCTGGTGGAGGAGGCGGTGCTGCGCGAGTTCGAGCGGATCAGCGAGCGCGGCGGGGTGCTCGGGGCCATGGAGACCGGCTATCAGCGCGGGCGGATCCAGGACGAGTCCATGCTCTACGAGCGACGCAAGCACGACGGCAGCCTGCCCATCATCGGGGTCAATACCTTCCGCAATGGGCACGAGGAAGCACCTCGGGTGCTGGAATTGGCCCGCGGCACCGAGGCGGAAAAGCAGTCTCAGCTCCAACGAGTCCGCGAATTCACCGATCGGCACCGGGATGCGGCGCCGGCGGCGCTGGCCCGGCTCGCGGCGGCCGCGGCGAGCGACGAGAATGGTTTCGAGGTGCTGATGGATGCCGCGCGAGTGTGCACACTCCAGCAGGTCACGGACACCTTCTTCACGGTGGGCGGTCAATACCGGCGCAATGTCTGATAAAAACGTCCGATTCTGGTGCGTGCCGATTTCCGATCGAAAGCAATTTCTCAGCTATATCTGAATCGTTCGGTTCGATCACAGCTGACATTCGATTCGGATCGGGGAATCGGGGTCGCGGAGGACAGGAAGACCATGATGCGTCGTACCACCCGGAGAACCACCGCCAGACTGATCGCCGTCGCACTGCCCGTCGCGGCCGCCGCCACCCTGTTCGCGGGCGTGGCCTCGGCGGAAGCGCCGGACAGCGCGCCGGCCCCGGCCGTACAGCCGGTCCAGGCCACCCCGGTCGCCGCCGGCGTCCCGTTGGACCCGGTGGACACCAACCCGAATGCCCAGTTCCCCGACCCGGCCCTGAACGGCGCGGCCGCGGGCGCGCTCACCGGCAGTGCGGGCGGCGCGGCCCTCGGCTCGGTCGTCGGCTCCGTCCCCGGCATGATCGGCGGCTCGGCCCTCGGCGCCCTGATCGGCGGCGGCATCGGCGCCCTGGTCGGCATCCTCGACCCCAACGTCATTCCGCAGGTGCTGCCGTAGCCGCGAATCGCACCACCGCACAACAACTGTGCCGCGCCCACCTCGCCGGGCGCGGCACAGTCGTCTACCGACCCGCCGGGATGCCGGCCGGGGCGACGACCGCGGCGGTGTCGCCGGGGTGGCGAGGGCGGGGCGTGCTTCGATGTCCGAACACGCGAGCTCGAGCGGATGGGCGTGGAACAATCCGAACAGGCTGACCCAGACGGAAGGCATCTCATGGACCTCGCGGGAATGACTGTCGTGGACGCCCACATTCACCAGTGGGATCCGCTCACCACGCCACGCGAGTTCAGCGGGCTGGCGAAGCTGTTCCGGTATGTGCCGGTGCCGATCGATCTGGCGAAACGGCTGGCGCCGCGGCGCGACCGCGAATTCGTCGGGGATCCAACACCTGTCGTCCATCCGTACCTGCCGCGCGACTATCAGGAAGACGCCGGGGACGTGCCGGTCGAGGCCATCGTGCACATCGAGGTGGAGTGGGTCGGCAAGGGTCCGCTCGGGCCCGCCGACGAAACCCGGTGGGTGAGCAGCCTGCCCTTCGGCGTGGACACCCCCGCGCTCGGGGCGATCATGGGCGCGGGCGACCCCACCGCCGCCGAGTTCGCCGAACTGCTCGACGCGCACCGGGCCGCCTCGCCGCTGTTCCGGGGCATTCGCGCCCGCGTCGAATACCACCCGGACCCGGACGTGCGGGCGACCCGCAAGACGCCGGGCCTGCTCACCTCTCCCGCCTTCCTGGACGGCTTCGGCGCGCTCGCCGACCGCGAGCTCGCGTTCGAGGCGTGGGTGTACTCGGGGCAGCTGCCCGAGGTGGCCGCGCTGGCCGAGCGCTATCCCGGCACCACCATCGTGCTCAACCATCTCGCCACGCCCGCAGGCATTTTCGGGCCGGTCGGGCGGAACACCGGGCGCAATCCCGGGCAGCGGCGCGAGCTGTTCGTGCGCTGGCGCGACGACCTCACCGCTCTCGCCCAGCACGCCAATGTGGTGGCCAAGGTGAGCGGCCTGATGATGCCGATCCTCGGGCATCCGGTGCCGCGGCGGGGTCAGCCGACCCCGGTTCCGATACTGGTGGAACGGATTTCGCCGATGCTGGAGCACGCGCTCGACGTGTTCGGGGCCGATCGGCTCATCTGGGGCTCGAATTTCCCTGTGGACAAGCCGATTACGAGCATCCCGAATGCCGCGGAGGCGGTGGCCACCGCGCTGGCCGGGCACGGGGCCGACGACAAGGCCATCGAGCAGATCTTCCGCCGCAATGCCGAACGGGTGTACGGGATCGACGTGCTCTGAGCCCACTCCCCGGGACGGATTTGCCGCGTCTGCCTTTGCCGGAGGGTCGCTGTGGCTATCGTGATGCGCCATGGAACGGATCCTGCGGATCGGAATGGGTTTCTGGGAGTCCCGGACCTTGCTCAGCGCTGTCGAACTCGGCGTGTTCACCGTGCTCGGGCATCGGCAAATGACCGCCGAGCAGCTACAGCGCGAACTGGGCCTGCATCCGCGGTCCGCCCGCGACTTCTTCGACGCGCTGGTGGCCATGGAGATGCTGCGGCGCACCGACGATCGGTACGCCAATACCGCCGACACCGCCACCTACCTGGACAGCACCGGCAGCGAGTACATCGGCGGCTTCCTGGAGATGGCCGCGGCCCGGCTCTACCCGTTCTGGGGCCGGCTCACCGAGGGCCTGCGCACCGGGCAGCCGCAGAACGAGGCCCGCGACGGCGGCGACTTCTTCACCACGCTCTACCGGGATCCGCAGCGGCTCTATGACTTTCAGCGCGCCATGACCGGGCTGTCGCTGCCCAGTGCGCACGCCCTCGCCGAGGTGTTCCCGTGGCATCGCTGGAAGTCGATGGCCGACATCGGCACCGCCCAGGGCGCGCTGCTGCGCACCGTCCTGGAGACCAATCCGCACCTGCACGGCATCGGCTACGACCTGGCGGCGGTGGAGCCGATCTTCACCGAATACAGTGCGCCGGTGGCGGATCGGGTCATCTTCCAGGCCGGCGACTTCTTCACCGATGAGCTGCCCGAGGCCGATGTCCTGGTCTTCGGTCACATCCTGCACGACTGGGACCTGCCCACCAAGCTCATGCTGCTGGAGAAGGCCCACCGCGCCCTCCCCGACGGCGGCGCCATCCTCGTCTACGAGTCGCTCATCGACGACGACCGCCGCACCAATCTCTCCGGTCTGCTGATGAGCCTCAACATGCTCATCGAGACCCCCGGCGGCTTCGACTACACCGCCGCCGACCTGCGAACCTGGCTGGCCGACACCGGTTTCCGCGACCCCCAGACCGAACACCTCGCCGGGCCGGAGTCCATGGTCTGGGCGGTCAAGTAGCCCATCGGCCGGGCAGGCCAGGATCACTCAGCCCGGCAAAGCGAGGTACTGCGCGCCGAGCAGATCGGCGGTGCGGCTGACGTGGTCGACGATCCGGGTGGCGTCGGCATCGATGGCGCCCGTGCGCCAGGCGGTCAGGAGTTCGATGAAGCCGCCGATGCCCATGAGAACGCCCATGCGCAGGTCGGATTCGTCGACGCCGGGCCGCAGGTAGGGGCGGGCGGTGGCGATCAGCAGGTCGGTGGCCTCGGTGAGCATGGCGGTGCGGCGTTCCTCGAGGATGCGGCTGCCGGCATGGTCGCCGAACAGGATGCGCGCCGGACCCTCCGACTGCAGGGCGACCGCGCGGGCGATGGCCAGGCGCAGAATGCCCAGTGCCGGATGCTCGAGGTTCTCGGCGACCACCGCCGAGAGTTCCGCCAGCACCTGGAATCCGACCTCGTCCCAGACCGCGCCCAGCAGTTGGTCGCGGTCGGCGAAGTGCTCGTAGAAGTAGCGGTCGTTGAGGCCCGCGCGGGTGCACACGCCGCGCATGGTCACTGCGGCCCAGCCGTTTTCGAGCCAGATGTCCAGCGCCACCGCGATCAGCCGCTCGCGGCGCTCGGCGCGGCGTTCCTCCTGGGTGCGGCCGCCCCAGGTGCCGCCGCGCCGGGTCGGCGCGGGCCCCGGGGACACGTCGGCGGCTGCCGGTGCGGGCACGTCCATAGTTGACAAAATAGCGCACCGGGAGCCTAATTGGTGGCAGGTGCGGCCAGTGGTGGCACACGCCACCAATTGACTGCCCGGACGGCACGGCCCCGGGAGTTCCCATGCGACTCAACCCCTTCGGCGGACCCCGCCGCACTCAGCAGGCGGACGCGGTGGTGACCGGTGCGGGCAGCGGCATCGGCCGCGCCTTCGCGATCGAGATCGGCAAGCGCGGCGGGCGGGTGGTCTGCTCCGACATCGACGCCGGGCGCGCCCGCGACACCGCCGAAATGATCGGCGACACCGGGGGAAAGGCCTTCGACACCGTCTGCGACGTGAGCAGCCTGGACCAGGTGACCGTGCTGGCGAACACCGCCGAGGAATGGTTCGGCAAGAGCCCGGATCTGGTGGTCAACAACGCCGGTATCGGGCGCGGCGGCACACTCATCGGCGACACCCCGCCCGCGGAATGGCATCAGGTGCTCGACGTCAATCTGTGGGGCGTCATCCACGGCTGCCATGTCTTCGCGCCCCGGCTGCGCGCGAGCGGGCACGGCTCGATCGTGAACGTGGCCTCCGCGGCCGCCTTCGGGTCGGCGCCGCGCATGGGCGCCTACAACGTGAGCAAGGCCGGGGTGCTGGCGCTGTCGGAAACGCTGGCCGCGGAACTGTCCGGCACCGGCGTCACCGTCACCGTGCTGTGCCCCACCGGGGTGCGGACCAACATTCTGGAAGGCGTGGAGATCGGCGACGAGACCATCCAGCTCTGGGGCGACCGCCTCATCCGCTGGACCGGCCGGCCGCCCGCGTCCATCGCCCGCGCCACCCTCGACGCGGTGGATCACGGTCAGCTGTACGTGGTCCCGCAGCTCGAGGCCAAGGCGATCTGGCAGTCCAAGCGACTGCTGCCCGAGACCTACACCCGCGCAGCCGGATTGCTGGAGCGGCTGGTGCGGTAGCCACAGCGGCAAGGAGTTGAACAATGGCGTTCGCGTATTCCGACATGCTCGGTGTCGTCCAGGATCGGCAGTGGGCGCTGGCCGATCTCGACTGGGACGCACCGGGAGCCGAGCTCATCACCGATGAGCAGCGACCCGCGCTCGCGGCCTTCATGGCCGATCTGGTGTGGATCGAGCACGTCGGCGCCCGCGGGTTCGCGGCGCTCACGCTGCGCGCCCCCGACGGGCCGCTCAAGGAGATCTACCGGTACTTCCACGCCGAGGAGCAGAAGCACGCCAATGCCGAACTTGCCCTGATGCAGCGCTGGGGCATGCTCGACGGCGACGCGATGCCGCTGCCCAACAAGAACATCCGGCTCGTCATCGAATGGCTGGACCGGTACGGGGACGACCTGTCCCTGCCGGTGCTGGGCACCGTGATCCCCTCGCTGGAGTGCGCGCTGGACGGGGCACTGGTGAAGTTCCTGCTCGACGAGGTGCGGGATCCGCTGTGCCACGAGGTGTTCCGGCACATCAACAGCGACGAGTCCCGGCATCTGGCGGTCGGGTTCCAGGTGCTCGAGCAGCTCGGCGCGGGACCGCTGCGGCGAATCGCCATCGAGACAGCGGGTTTCGCGCTGCGGCCCACCTTCCTGCTCGGCGCGCTGCTGTACACGCCGCTGCTGTCCCGCATGTCCGCCAACATCATGGCGATGGGGCTGGACGAGGAGAAGCTCTGGAATGCCGTGCGGCGCTACGAGAAAGCCGGTGAGCGCAGCCCGGACATCAAACGCGTGCCGCTCTACCACGTGGTCCGGCTGCACGGCATGGCCACCATCAACCACTGGCAGCCGATCCAGGGCATCAACGACGCCCTGAACAAGGCCATCGACCGATTCCCGGTGCGCGTCCTGCGCCACACCCCTTCCTGGTCCAAGGCCCTGACCTACGAGCCGGTGGCGAAATGACCGCCCCGATCCGCCGGAGCGACCCGGGCAGAGCCCGCGACGCCTTTACCGGGCCCAAGATTCACTGCACCCGCTGGCGTGACCAGCACGAGCTGGACCGCCTCCACGTAGCGGTCATCGGCAGCGGCGCCGCACTGGCGAGGGTGGTCCCGCCGATCGTCGCCCAGGCGCGCAGAGTAACCGTGTTCCAGCACGATCCGATCTGGATTCTGCCCACCCCACCCGTCCCCGGAGCCGGAATTCTGTTGCGCCGGTTGCCCGCCGATGCGCTGGGACTGCTGCCCAGCGACTCCGCGCCGCCGTTGCCCGGAGCTCCGGCACGCCGGGAAGAGCGTGGGGCCGCCCGCCAGGGGGACAGCACCGCGCCGGCCGGCAGGCGTGCAGAGGAACACGGCCCGACACGAGCGGCGCGCAAAGATGGTCCACCGCATGCCGGATCCAGGGAGGTTACCCGTGGAGTTCCGGGGCCCGCCTCGAGCGCGCCGGGCGCCTCGGGGCCGGGCGTCCTGCGCTGGTGCGCGCAGCAGGCGCTGCGGCGGGCTGCCGCGGCGAATCTGCGTGCGCAGGTGGGGGATTCGTGGGAGCGGCGGCAGCTGACGCCGGATCGGCCCGCCGCGGTGCGGGTGCACAGTCGCTACTACCGGGCCCTGCGGCAGCGGAACTGCCGGCTCATCAGCTGGCCCATCGCCCGGCTCGCGCCGCTCGGGATTCGCACCGTGGACGGGGTCGAGCATCGGGTGGACTGCATCATCTACGCGGAGGACGCATCGTGACAAAGACCGTCGTGGACCACGAGATCGTCATCGTGGGCGCGGGATTCTCGGGAATCGGGACCGCGATCGCGCTGCGCAAGGCCGGTTTCGACGATTTCGTCATGATCGACGAGGCGGACGGGGTGGGCGGCACCTGGCACTGGAACACCTATCCCGGCATCGCCGTGGACATTCCGTCGTTCAGCTACCAGTACTCGTTCGAGAAGCAGCGCTCCTGGTCGCGGGTGTACGCGCCCGGACGGGAGTTGCAGGCGTACGCCGAGCACTGCGTCGAGAAATACGGGCTGCGGCCGCGGATCCGGTTCGGCACCACCATCGCCCGCGCCGACTTCGACGACGTGCTGCACCTGTGGCGGGTGCGCACCACCGACGGCGACGAGCTCACCTGCCGCTTCCTGATCGGCGCGACCGGGGTGCTGACCCGGCCCAAACTGCCCGATATCCCCGGCGCGGAGCGATTCCGGGGCGAAACCATGCACACCGCGCGCTGGGATCACGGGATCGATCTGCGCGGCAAGCGGGTCGGCATCATCGGCACCGGCGCCTCGGCCATCCAGATCATTCCCGAGATCGCCCCGGAGGTATCGGAACTCGTTGTCTTCCAGCGCACTCCGATCTGGTGCCTGCCCCGGCCGGACGCGCCCCTGCCGCCACCGGTGCGCGCCCTGATGCGGCTGCCCGGCGGGCAGTTCCTCACCCGCTGGCTCAGCCAGGCGTTCGTGGAGCTGACCTTCCCACTCTCGGCGCACTACTACAAGGTGCTGCCCATGGTGAAGCTCGGCGAGCGCACCGGGCTGGCCCACCTGCGCGATCAGGTGCAGGACCCGATCGTCCGGGAGCAGCTCACGCCGAAATACGCGCTGGGCTGCAAGCGGCCGTCGTTCTCCAACGACTACCTGAAGACCTTCAACCGCGAGAACGTCACGCTGGAAACCGATCCCATCACCGAGATCACCGCCACCGGACTGCGCACCACCGGCCGCCACCACCAGGTCGACGTGCTCATCATGGCCACCGGCTTCAAGGTCATGGAGTCCGGCAATATGCCCACCTTCGACCTGCACGGCAGCGGCGGTCTGCGCCTCGAGGACTGGTGGGACACCCACCGCCTCCAGGCCTACGAGGGGGTCAGTGTGCCCGGCTTCCCCAACTTCTTCACCATCATCGGCCCCTACGGCTACAACGGCGCGTCCTACTTCACCCTCATCGAGATGCAGACCACCCACATCCTGCGCCTGCTCCGTAATGCCCGCCGCCGCGCCGCCACCCGCATCGAGGTCACCCCCGAGGCCAACGAGCGCTACTTCCAGGAAATGCTCGCCCGCCGCGGCACCCAGGTCTTCTGGCAGGACAGCTGCACCCTGGCCAATTCCTACTACTTCGACAAGAACGGCGACGTCCCGCTGCGCGCCATGAGCACCCCCGAAGCCGCCTGGCGCGCCGCCCATTTCGACCTGCGCGACTACCACTTCGAATCCCTCGGCGAACGCCGCACCACCGTCCGCCCCGCGGCCCGCACCGCGACGGCCCAGCCGGATGCCTCAGGTGTCGAGGGCGCGGTAGAGGGCGCGGAGTTCGCGTAGACCGGCGGCGACGGACTGCTCGTCCTCGGCCGTCATGCGCAGGGCCTGGCGGAGCAGGACGGCGTCGAGATCGTCCGGGGCCGGACGGAATTCGGGCTTGGGGAGGGCGGGGAGCGCCGTGTTGTCGCCGTAGAGATCGGTGGATTCGGCGGGCGGATCGGCGCGCTGGACGCTGCCGATGAGGGCGTCGAGTTCGATGCCACGCAGGGTGAGCAGTTCGCCCGGGCGCTCGTCGAGGCGTTCGGCGATGACGTAGCAGACGGCGGCGGCGTGCTTGCAGGGCCAGCCGGAATCGGGGCAGCTGCACGAGAAGTCGAGCTCCGACACCGTGGTGGGGAGCAGCAGCGGGCCGAGGGCCTGGGGCAGGGTGCCCGCGGCGATCTCACCCAGCATGCCGGGCGTGGCACGGACCAGGTCCACCAGCTCGTCGAGGCGGTCGTCGCGCAACTGCCGCAGGGTCAGCACCGAGATGAACGGGCGGGGTTGGCTGCCCTGCACTTCCGCGCTCACCAGGCCGGGCTCCAGGCGGTAGTTCACCACCTGACCGGTGCGGGCGTAGGAACGGCCGCGAGCCAGGCGACCGGCGTCCGCGACGCCCTCGACCGCTTCCAGAAACGAACGGCCCCACCAGGTCCGGGCGAACGCGGTGCCCCGGCGGCTGCGCGGCTGCACCCCGCCGCGCACCGGGCGGCGCTTGCCGTACTCGCTGAAGTCGATGACATTGCTCATTCGCCGACCGCCTCCGATCCCAGGGCGAACAGTTCCCGCAATTCGTCGTCGCCGAGTTCGGTGATCCAGTTCTCGCCGGTGCCCACGGTGAGGTCGGCGAGCTGACTCTTGCCCTTCAGCATGTCGTCGACGCGCTCCTCGATGGTGTCGACGCAGACCAGCTTGCGCACCTGGACATCACGGCGCTGGCCGATGCGGAAGGCGCGGTCGGTGGCCTGGTTCTCCACCGCCGGATTCCACCAGCGGTCCAGGTGCACCACGTGATTGGCGGCGGTCAGGTTGAGTCCGGTGCCGCCGGCCTTGAGCGACAGCAGCATGAGCGGCGCGCCGTCCTCCTCCTGGAAGCGGGTGACCATGTCGTCGCGGCGCTGCTTGCTCACCCCGCCGTGCAGGAACGGCACCTCCGCCCCGAAACGCTCGGACAGGAAGGGCGCCAGCAGGTTTCCGAACTCCGCGAACTGGGTGAACAGCAGCGCCCGCTCCCCGTCGGCGATCGCCGACTCCAGAATGTCCTCCACCAGCGCCAGCTTCCCGGACCGATGATGTCCCCGGCGCAGCAGCGCCGACCCGTCGCTGAGGAAATGCGCGGGATGGTTGCACACCTGTTTGAGCCGGGTCAGTGCGGCCAGCACGGCGCCCTTGCGCTCCATGCCCTCGGCCGCCTTCAGCTTGGCCGACATATCGTCCAGCACGGCCTGATACAGCGCCGCCTGCTCCACGGTGAGGTTGGCCCGCACCGTCATCTCGATCTTCTCCGGCAGATCCGAGATCACCGCCGGATCGGTCTTGACCCGGCGCAGCACGAACGGCGAGGTGATGGCGCGCAGACGGGTGACGGCGTTCTCGTCGTGCTCTCGCTCGATCGGCACCGCGAAGCGGGCATGGAACTCGGAGGCCTTGCCCAGCAGCTTGGGATTGGCGAAATCCAGGATCGAGCGCAGCTCCTCGAGCCGGTTCTCCACCGGGGTTCCGGTGAGCGCCAGGCGGTGTCGCGCCGGCACCAGCCGTGCCGCGCGCGCCTGCCGGGTCCCGGCGTTCTTGATGTGCTGTGCCTCGTCCAGCACGACCCGCTGCCAGTCCTGGCGCTTCAGGTCCTCGACATCCCGGGCCAGCAGCGCGTAGGTGGTCACCACAAGATCCGAATCCGCCACCGCCGCAGCCAATTCCGCGCCCGACCGCCGACCGGCGCCGTGGTGCACCAGCACCCGGAGATCCGGGGCGAAGCGTTCGGACTCGCGCTGCCAGTTGCCCACCACCGACATCGGGCACACCAGCAGGGTAGGCCCGACGGCCTCCGATTCACTTGCGGCAGCAGCTGTTTCCCGCTCGTGCACCAGCAGGGCCAGCACCTGCACGGTCTTGCCGAGACCCATGTCGTCGGCGAGGATCGCCCCGCATCCGAGCCGGCTCATGGCCGCCAGCCAGGTCAGGCCGCGCTGCTGATACGGCCGCAGCTGGGCCTTCAACCCGACCGGATCCGGGACGGGCTCGACCGACCGCTCACCGTCGAAAAGCTCCGCGGCCCAGCCGGTCGCGGTGACCTCCTCCAGCGGCACCCCGATCACCGGATGCGCGGACAGCTCGGCGAACAGGCCGCCGACGGTGGTCTCGATCTCGTCGGTGCGGCCCGAGACGTAGTCGGCGGCCGCGGCCAGCATGCGGTGATCGGCCTGCACCCACTCCCCGCGCAGCCGCACCAGATCCGATTTCGCGTCCACCAGCCGCGACATCTCGGCGGGCGTCAGCACGGTGTCGCCCAGCGCCAGCTCCCAGCGGAAGGACACCAAACCCTTGAGCCCGACGGCGGTTTCGGTGGCGGCCGGGCTCTGCACCCGCAGCTTCATGGCGGGCGCGGCCACCCGCCAGGCCCGCGGCAGCAGGAGCCGCACCCCGGCCGACCGCAGCGCGTTCGCCCCGTGCACGACCAGATCCATCACCACCTCGGTGGGCAGGAACAGATCCATGCTGCGGGCATCGCCGGGTAGATCGCGCAGGCGCGGATACGCCTGCTTGGCGGCCGCCAGCTTCTCCCCCGCAATTCGCATGAGCTGCGGATCCCCCGGCAGCAGCACCGGTTGCGGCGCCTCCCCTTCCTCGCGCAGGCAGACCTCGAGCCGCCACAGTTCGCCCGGTTCCTCGCCGTCCGGTTCCAGCAGCCGCAGCACCAGCTCCGGCTCGTCGGCGGTGAGACTGGTCCGCCAGTCGTCCAGCACCGAGGCCACCCGATGCGATCCGGTCTCCAGCGGCGTCGCCTCCGCCAGCGCGGTCAGCAGCGGATGCGACCCCGATTCCCGATCCGGCCGTTCCGGAATGTGCAGTCGCACGAGGGGATCGGCCAACTCACCGACGAGGTTCTCCAGCACCTCGGCAGGCCGCCCGGCCACCTGCAACGCGCCCGGCATGGCCACCGCGAGCTCCGCCAGCCAGGCCCGCTGCCGCTGCCCGCCCACCAGCCGCCACCGCACCCACCACTCCCCGTCGTCCCGCCGCACCTCCGGCACCACCCGCCCCGCCCGCACCCACCGCTGCACCCCGCGCGCCACATGCCCGAGAAACCGCAGATCCCCCGCCACCGCCCCCGCCGGTAGTTCCTGCGACAGGACCCGGGCAGCCGTCTCCGGTGCCAGCGCATGCGCCCGCACCCGCGTCTGCTCCGGCCCGTGCTCCCCCCGCACCAGCACCTGCGCCCGATGCCGCCACTTCGCCCCGCGCACGATCGACCCGAGCGGCTCCGGCAAACCCTCCGCATCCCCGGCCGTGTCCTCGCCCGGGTCGTGCCACAGCACCAACCCGGACCCCGGCGACCACAGCCCGTGCAACATCCGCCCATCCAATCAGTCACCTCCGACAAGCCGGCCGGCCCCTCTTTATTTCTGATCGGATACGGAACATACTGGATAAATCCGCAGGTCACCGCAGGCGTCGGTGTCCGCTGTGTCCGTTGTACGACATCGTCGTGCCCGGACGGCAGCCGCGCGGGGCGCACCCGACAATCCACCGCGACTCAATCCGGAGCCGTGGCACTTTCGAGACCGTAGGGAGGCCGTGACGATGACGATTCTGCTCCAAGTGCTCGAGCAGAGCTTCACCCCCACGACACAGTGGGAACGGCGGAAATTCACCTTCGTGGACACGAGCAAGATCGTGGGGATGCGCCTGGACGGGCAGTCCGGGGTGTGGCTGGATCTGTCCCGGCCCGGCGAGTCGCAGCGCCTCGCCCGCACCGCCGACCCACGCGACTCCATCACGTTCCTGCTCACCGTTTTCGCCAAGATCGCCGAATGCGAGGAGCAGGGCGGTTCGTGGCTCATCGGCCACGACGGCGCGTGTGTGGATTCCATTGCGGCAACCCGCTTTCCGCCGCAGCTCTCCGAAACCGCCGCGGACGACATCCTCGCGCACGCCTGGCTCTAGTAAGCCCAACGGGAGTGCGAAGTCCGCGTGACGGCACTCACCGATCGGCTGGTGCGGTACACGTATTGCCGTGTGGCTCACGGGCGGAACCTTCCTGCTCCGGCTGCTCGGCGCGGTGGTCGTCCTGCTCGTGGTCCTTGGGTGCGAGTCCCTCGGGCAGGTGACCCCGGCGCCGGGTAGCCCCACCCGCGTCCAGCTCGAACGGCTGCTGGCGGGTGTCCGCACGGTGCCCGCCCGGCCGCGTCCGGGCGGTTACGAACGTGGTTGCGGCAGCGGGCAGGGATGCGTGTTCGGACCGGCGTGGACCGATGATCACGACGGGCCGGGCGGTCACGACGGGTGCGACAGCCGCAATACCGTGCTGGCCAGGCAGCTCACCCGGGTGGCCTTCCGGCCCGGGAACGGTTGCGTGGTGGTGGCCGGGTCGCTGGACGATCCCTATACCGGGCAGCGCATCGCCTTCGATCGGGCCGCGGCCAAGGCCGTGCAGATCGATCACGTGTATCCGCTGGCGGCCGCCTGGGATCTGGGCGCGGCCGGGTGGCCGCTGCCGCGGCGCGTGCGCTTCGCCAACGACGTCGACTACAACCTGCTCGCGGTGGACGGAAAGACCAACGAGGACAAGGGCGATCGCACGCCCGGCGACTGGCTGCCGCCCGCCCGCGCGAACCGCTGCTTCTACGCGGGCAAGTACCTGATGGCCGCGAACCGGTACGGGCTACCGGTCACCGCCGCCGACCGGGACGCCCTGTCGCGGGTCGCCCGCGGCTGCCCATAGCGTGGCGAAGTGGCGGTAGGCCTGATCGGCGGTGAGCTCCTGGCGCGGATCCATGACCGATTCGAGCAATCCGTATATACCCCAGGACAGAAATGTGATGGTCGCGCCCGCCGCGACGGGGTCCGGCCCGAGCCGCGGGCCCAGGTGCTCGGTCAGCAGTTCGGCGTACATCTGCCGGATCGACCGCAGCACAATGGTGTTCGCCCGCTGCCGGACCAGTGGCCGGTACACGTCCGGATGCGCCGCGACCAGCTTGAACAGGATCTCGACGGGGGCCAGCGGCGGCGGTTCGCCCGGATAGCAGGCCAGCTGGGCCGAAATCTCGCCTCGCACATGCTCGATACAGCTGACCAGCAGCAGATCGTCCTTGTCGCGGTAGTGCGCGTAGAAGGTGGAGCGGCCGACATCGGCGCGATCGATGATGTCCTGCACCGTGATCCGGGCATAGGACCGGTCCTGCATGAGCTCGATGAGCGCCCGGTGCAGTGCCGTGCGGGTGCGGCGGACGCGGCGGTCGGCCTCCGGGGCCGTTCCCGGACGGATTCCATCCGACTGTCCGGAATCGTACACATCCCCAGAAACTGCGCCTGGCCTGGACTTTTCCATCCTTCGATGATTGACCACATGACCCAGCACGAGCAAGTGTCCGATATCGAATCCCGGCCCGTCGGGGCCCTCATCACCTGGCCGCGCCGCTATCAGCTGCTCACCGACGTCTACTTCCTGGGCCGCGCGGGCAGCCTGGCGCGGTACTTCGCCACGACCAGCGGCATCCGCCCGGGCGATCACGCTCTCGATCTCGGTTGCGGCCCTGGGCGGCTGGCCAATGAGCTGGCCCGGCAGGCCGGACCGGACGGCCGGGCGATCGGCGTGGACCCGTCGCCGCAGATGATCGCCTACGCGACCGCCCACGCCGCCCCCAACTGCAGCTTCGACCTCGGCGCGGCCCAGTCGCTGCCCTACCCGGACGCCTCGTTCGATGTGGCGACCTCGACCTTCGCCATGCACCACATCGCCGAATCCGAGCGAAAGACCGCCCTGGCGGGCGTCTTCCGCGTCCTGCGCCCGGGCGGCCGCCTGCTGCTCGCCGACACCCATCCGACCTCGGGCCTGCGCGGTCTCGCCGTTCGCGCCATGGCCCAGCTGGCCGCGCACCGCGCCGGCGGCCAGGGGCACTCCCATGACGGCGACGGGGCCGGGGATCCGCTGTCGGCGGTCGACATCCGCCGCTACCGCGACGTGCTCACCGACATCGGTTTCACGGCAGTCGAATTCCGCACCGGCCCGTTCGCAACCGGCATCCTCACCGCCGTCAAACCCGGCTGATCAGGCCGGTTCGGCGCCGGTGGCGGCCGGCCGCTTGGGGTCGTTGGACCACTGCGACCAGGAGCCGGGATAGAGCGCGGCGTCGATACCGGCGACGGCCAGCGCCGCGACCTGGTGGGCGGCCGTGATGCCGGAACCGCAGTACACCGCGACCGGCCCGGAACCGAATCCATCGAAACGGGAACGCAATTCGGGGGTCGGCTTGAATTGCCCAGCGGCCGTGAGGTTCTCGGCGGTCGGCGCGCTCACCGCACCCGGAATGTGCCCGGCGCGCGGGTCCACGGGTTCCACCTCGCCGCGGTAGCGCTCGCCCGCGCGGGCATCCAGCAGCAGGCCCGGCCAGCCGGCCGCGCCATCGGCGTCGATGGTCGGCATATTGTCCGGGGACAGGACCACGGTGCCCGGCTGCGGGGCGGTTTCGTCCCCGGTGACGATCTTGCCCCCGGCCTGCTCCCACGCCGGCAGTCCGCCGTCGAGAATGCGCACATCGGCCACGCCGCCCCAGCGCAGCAGCCACCAGGCCCGCGCGGCGGCCATGCCGCCGGTGGCGTCGTAGACGACCACCAGGTCCCCGTCGGACACGCCCCAGCTGCGCGCGCACTTCTGCAGGTGCGCCAGGTCCGGCATGGGGTGGCGGCCCTTGGCGGCGGAGGGCGGATCGGCGAGTTCGGTTTCCAGGTCGACGAATATCGCGCCCGGAATATGGCCGTCCAGATAATGCTGCGGTCCGTCCGGATCTCCGAGCGCCCACCGGACGTCCAGCAATCGCACCCGGCCGCCGCTCTGGCCCAGCAGGTCCGCAAGCTCCGCAACCGAAATCAGCACCGAACTCAAGCCAACTCCTCTTCGCCGATTCATCGCCCGTTGAAGCCGAACCACCCCACCCTAGCCACCGCCGGCCGCACCCCGCAGCCTGCCCGGTCCGCTATTTCGACGGGGGCAGGAACCAGCGCGCCAGCAGGCCCGCGACCAGCGCCCAGAAGGCCGCGCCGATGCCGAGCAGCGAGATTCCGGACGCGGCCACCAGGAAGGTGAGCGCGGCCGCGGAACGATGGGCGGCGGGCGTCAACGCGGCGGTCAGCGCACCCGCCAGGGTGGCGATGAGGGCAAGGCCCGCAACGGTTTCCAGGACGCCCTTCGGCGCCGCGGCCACCAGCATCACCAGCGCACCCGAGGCCAGTGCGAGCACCAGGTACATGCCGCCCGCGGTGAACGCGGCGATCCACCGGCGCCGCGGATCCGGATGCGCGGACGGCGCGGCGGAGAGCGCGGCACTGATGGCCGCCAGGTTGATGGCGTGCCCGCCCGCGGGCGCACCGAGCATGGTGCCCAGGCCCGTGACCGTCATGGCCGCCCGCCACGGCACCTGATAGCCGAAGGTCTTCATGACCGCCGTACCCGGAATGTTCTGCGCGGCCATGGTCACGATGTAGAGCGGCACCGCGACCCCGATCACTGCCTGCCAACTCCAGTGCGGCACAGTCCATTCCACCCGCGGCACCATGGCCGACAGGTCCATGCGGCGATGGGTGACGGCGATGTCGACACCCGCGCCGACGGCCGCGACCGCGAAGGCGGCCAGCACCGACCAGCGCGGCGCGAAGCGTTGCAGCACAAGCCAGGTCGCGATGACCGGCACCACCACGGCCGGGCTCACCGGCACCGCCTTCACCGGCGCCAGGCACATGGGCAGCAGCACCCCGGCCAGCATGGCCTGCGCGATCTCCACCGGAATCGCCGCGATGAGCGCGCCCAGCCGCTGCCAGAAACCGGTCAGCACGATGAGTCCGCCCGCCACCGCGAACGCGCCCACGGCGGCCGCCCAGCCGCCGGACACCGCGCCCGTACTGGCCAGCAAGGCCGCGCCCGGGGTGGACCAGGCCAGTGTGATCGGTATCCGGTACCGCCGGCTCAGCACGATCATGCCGAGGGCCTGGGTCACGCAGACCGCCAGCAACCCGGACGCCGCCTGCGCCGAGGTCGCCCCCATGGCGGTCAGGCCCGCCAGCACCACCGCGAACGAGCTGGTGAATCCGACGAGCGCGGTGACGATTCCGGCCCC
Source organism: Nocardia sp. NPDC059154 (assembly GCF_042755705.1). NCBI lineage: Bacteria > Bacillati > Actinomycetota > Actinomycetes > Mycobacteriales > Nocardiaceae > Nocardia > Nocardia sp. NPDC059154. The sequence goes on along the minus strand of NZ_JBHZCS010000044.1, from coordinate 12,984 downwards.
GATCGGCTGCCCGATCCCGGCCGTGCGCGGACTCCCGACCTCCGGAGTGCTGGTGACGCTGGTGCTCATCGAGTCATCGTCGCGGTCCAGTCACCCCGAGGTCAGCGGCCAATCCCCCGAAACTGGACTGAAATTCACCGAAACAGTCAGAACCGGTCGGCATCCTGCGGGTGGCCCCCCGACCCGTTCTGCAATGCCAGCCGCTCCAACAGCGGCGTCACACGCGGCCCGACCAGCGACCGCATCACCAGCGCCATATTGGTGCGCTCCACCCCTGGGATCTTCAGAATGCTGCCGGTCAGGCGGTACAGATCATCCGCGTCGGCGGCGACCACCCGGACCGTCAGATCGGTCGGCCCGGTCATGCCGCAGACCTCGGTGACCTCCGGAATCTCGGCCAGTTCGGCAACCACCGAGTCGAGCCGATGCTGATCCACCACCACCGCCACGAAGGCTGCCAGTGGATAACCCAGCACCCGGGGATCGACCCGGCGCTCGAAGCTGGCCAGCACCCCGCTCGCCTCCCAGCGAGCCAGCCTGGCCTGCACGGTATTGCGCGAGAGACCCAGGCGAGCGGCCAATTCGACACCGGTCGCGCGCGGGTTGGCCACCAGCTCCAGCAACAGCCGGGCATCGGTGGCGTCCAGCGGGGCAGAAAGGGGCTCCCTGCTGCTCATGGGGATCAGTATGACATCTGTGACCGGCCATCGACCGAGCATTCTGCACAGTTGGGCGCGCCATACTTGCACACATCGCTCAACGGAGGATGCTGTGTGGTACAGGACACACATCGGTTGCTCACGGGACACAATCCCCGGGCGACAACGGTGTAACCCGGTGTCAGGAGGCGATATCCATGCCCGAGAAGAACACCTACCCGGTGCAGCTCGTACAGCCCGACGGTCATCGCGTACTGGATCGCGTACACGCCCCGCTCGTCGCCGATATCGACGGCACCCGACTCCGAGCCATGTACACCGACATGGTGGTGGCCCGGCGCATCGACACCGAGGCCACCGCCCTGCAACGGCAGGGCCAGCTCGGACTGTGGCCGCCACTGCTGGGCCAGGAGGGCGCGCAGATCGGTTCGGCCCACGCCCTCGCCCCCGACGACTATGTGTTCTGCAGCTATCGGGAGGCGGGTGTCGCCTACTGCCGCGGCGTCCCGCCCGAGGACCTCACCCGGCTGTGGCGCGGCGCCGCCCACTCCTGCTGGGACGCCGACGCGGTCAAGATGACCAATCCCTCGATCGTGGTGGGGGCGCACGGTTTACACGCCACCGGCTACGCCTACGCCGCGCACCTCGAAGGCGCCGAGATCGCCACCATCGCCTACTTCGGCGACGGTGCGACCAGTCAGGGCGATATCGCCGAGGCGCTCGGATTCGCGGCCGGCTGGAGTGTCCCGGTGGTGTTCTTCTGCCAGAACAATCACTGGGCGATCAGCGCGCCGGTCCGGATACAGAGCGCCACCCCGATCGCGCGGCGCGCCCTCGGCTACGGCATTCCCGGCGTGCAGGTGGACGGCAACGACGCCCTCGCGGTGCTGGCCGTGACCCGGCAGGCGCTGCTGCGCGCACGGGCCGGCGGCGGGCCGAGCTTCATCGAGGCCATCACCTACCGGATGGGCCCGCACACCACCGCCGACGACCCCACCCGCTACCGCACCGCCGCCGAACTCGAGATCTGGCAGCAGCGCGATCCCATCGACCGCCTACGGCGCTTGCTCGAACGAGAAGAGCTGTGGGACACCGCCTTCGAGACCTCGGTCGCCGAACGCGCCGACGAGGTGGCGACCCGGCTGCGCACCGCCACCCTCACCATGCCCGATCCGGAACCCACGGAGCTGTTCGACCACGTGTACGCCACACCGCATCGGCTGATCGAGGAGGAACGCCGCGAGTACGCCGCCTATCTGGAGGGAGCGGGGCGATGAAGACCACCTTCGCCGGAGCCATCAACCACGGACTGCGCCGCGCGCTGGAGGACGACCCGAAGGTCCTGCTGATGGGTGAGGACATCGGGCGGCTGGGCGGGGTCTTCCGAGTCACCGACACGCTGCAGAAGGATTTCGGCAACAACCGCGTCATCGACACGCCGCTCGCCGAATCCGGAATCGTGGGAACGGCTTTCGGAATGGCATTGCGCGGATTTCGGCCGGTCTGTGAAATCCAGTTCGACGGATTCGTGTATCCGGCCTTCGACCAGATCGTCTCGCAGGTTGCGAAAATCCACTCCCGCACGCGCGGAAAGGTGATCGCGCCCATCACCATTCGCATTCCGTTCGGCGGCGGCATCGGCTCGGTCGAGCATCATTCGGAATCACCGGAGGCGTATTTCGCGCACACCGCGGGATTGCGGGTGGTCTCGCCGAGCAATCCGGCCGACGCGTATCTGATGATCCGCCAGGCCATTGCCCTCGACGATCCGGTGATCTTCTTCGAGCCCAAGCGCCGGTACTGGGACAAGACCGAGGTGGATTTCGACCGGCTGGACCAGGATGGCGGACCGGCACTGGACCAGGCCCAGGTCTGCGCCAGCGGGGAGGACGCCACCATCGTGGCCTACGGCGGCACCGTCGCCACCGCGCTCACCGCCGCCGATATCGCGGCGTCGGAGGGACATTCGATCGAGGTGATCGATCTGCGCAGCCTGTCCCCGATCGATTTCGACACCATCGAAACCTCGGTGCGGAAAACCGGACGGCTCATCGTGGTCCACGAGGCGCCCGTATTCGCCGGGCTGGGAGCCGAAATCGCGGCACGCATAACGGAACGCTGCTTCTACCATCTGGAATCACCGGTATTGCGCGTCGGTGGCTTCGACATCCCCTATCCCCCGGCTAAACTCGAGCGGCACCACCTGCCCGACCCCGATCGCATTCTCGCCGCGGTCGATCGCTCGCTCGCCGCCTAACGGTCAAGCCACGGAGGAAGCCCGGTGGAAGATCAGCAGCAGGTCATGGAATTTCGTTTGCCCGATCTCGGAGAGGGATTGGCCGACGCGGAATTGGTGTCGTGGTCCGTCGCGGTCGGCGACACCGTGGACCTGAACCAGATCATCGCGGAGGTCGAGACCGCCAAGGCGCAGGTGGCGCTACCGAGCCCGTACGCGGGCCGGGTGCTGGAACTACTGGCGGAACCGGGCGACACGGTGCCGGTCGGCGCGCCGCTCATCCGGATCGGCGTGGCGGCGCGGACCGGTGCTGCCGCGGCGCCGAGCGCCGGTGCGGAGACGGGCGGCGGTGCGGCGACGGGCGGCGAGACCGGTGCGCAGCCGCCGGAAGAACGGCGGTCGGTGCTGGTCGGCTACGGCCCCGACAGCGAGCCGGTGTCCCGTCGCGCCGCCCGGGCCGCCGCGAAAACTACTGACGCACCGACTGTTTCGAGTCGGCGCGCCATGGGCTCGGACGGCGCCGAGGGACTCGGCAGCTCGGCACCGGCCGGACGGCCCGCCGCCACCCCCGCCGCCCGGAAACTGGCCCGCGAGATCGGGATCGATCTGGGGGCGGTGATCGGGACCGGGCCGCAGGGCGCGGTCACCGTGGAGGACCTGTACGGGATGCGGCCCGAAGCCCTTGGGACGGGCCACATTCCGATCCACACCCCGCCGCCGCCCGCCACCGTCAGCGCCCTGCCGACGCCGCATCCCGCGCCGGAGGTGCTGCCCATGCATCCGGCGGCCGGCGGACGCGCCGCCCCGGCCGAACGCGAAACCCGCACGCCCATCAGTGGAATCCGCAAGCGCACCGCCGCAGCCATGGTGGCCAGCGCCCAGCACATTCCCCAGGCCAGCACCTTCGTGACCGCGGATTTCACCGCGTCCATGGAGCTGCTCGAGCATCTGCGGGCCACACCCAGCTTCACCGGCCTGACCCTGACTCCGCTGGCGCTGGTGGCGCGGGCGACGCTGGCGGCGCTGCTCGAGTTCCCCGAGATCAATGCGGCCTGGGATGAACCCAATCAGGAGATCGTCACCAAGCACTACGTGAATCTGGGCATCGCGGTCGCGACCGAGCGCGGACTGCTGGTGCCGAATCTCAAGGACGCGCAGGGGTTCACGCTGCGCGATCTGTGCCTGGAGATCGCCGGGGTGGCCGGCAAGGCGCGGAGCGGCACCGCCACGCCCGCCGACTTGACCGGCGGCACCTTCACCATCACCAATGTCGGCGTCTTCGGCGTGGATACCGGTGTGCCGCTGGTGAATCCGGGCGAGGGCGCCATCCTGTGCCTGGGTTCCATCCGCAAGCGCCCGTGGGTGCATCGCGACGAACTGGCCGTGCGCTGGGTGACCAGCCTGGGGCTCAGCTTCGATCACCGCATGATCGACGGTGAGCAGGGCTCGCGCTTCCTGGCGAGCATCGCGGCCCTGCTGGAGGATCCGCTGACCCTGCTCGGCCGGGTCTAGCCCTCCGCGGGCGCGGTGACCACCAGCGGCTCGGCCGCCGCGCGGATGACCGCCGGGATCGGCACCGGCTTGCGGGTCTGCTCGTCCACGTAGACGTGGGTGAAGGTGCCGGTGGCGACCAGCTCCAGGCTGTCGCTGGCGTCGCGGAAGACGGCCAGCTCGTAGTTGATGCTGGAGTTGCCCAGCCGCGCGACCCGGATGCCCACCCGCAGCATGTCCGGGAAGCTGATCGAGCCGAGGAACGTGCAGGAGGTCTGCGCCACGACGCCGATGGCGTGCAGGTCGCGGATATCGGTGCCGGTGGCGCTGATCAGCCAGGCATTCACCGCGGTATCGAAGTACGAGTAGTACGTCACGTTGTTCACGTGACCGTAGTGGTCGTTGTCGGCCCAGCGCGTCGGCACCGGCCAGAGCACCGGGTATCCCTGATCTTGCGTCACCCCGCGACCCTAACCCGCCCCGCCCGGCCGAACCCTGACCGGTCAGGCGGAGCGTTCGTCAGGGGTGGCGCGGTGGTCCCGGGGGCTGATGCCGTAGTGGCGTTTGAAGGCGGTGGACAGGGCGAAGGCGCTGCCGTAGCCGACCCGGCGGGCAATGGATTCCAGGGTGGCGTCGGTTTCGTGCAGCAGGTCGGCGGCCAGGGCCAGCCGCCAGTCGGTGAGGAAGGCCATCGGCGGCTCGCCGACCAGCTCGGTGAACCGGCGGGCCAGGGCGGCCCGGGAGACGCCGACCTCGGCGGCCAGCGACGCCACCGTCCACGGGTGGGCCGGATTGTGCTGCATCAGGCGCAATGCCCGGCCGACCAGCGGATCGCCGTAGGCGTGATACCAGGCGGGCGCGTCGGAACGGGAGAACCAGGCGCGCAGGGCGGCGATGAGCAGCAGATCCAATAGTCGATCCAGCATGGCGCTCTGGGCGGGCAGGTCCTTGGCGGCCTCGTCGACCAGCAGATCCAGCACCCGGGCATCGACTTCGCCGCGGCCGAGCACCGCGACCGGCGGCAGCGCCCGCAGCAGGCGCCGGCTGGCCGCCGACTCGTGCTCGTAGGTACCGGTGACCAGCACGGTCTCGGCGTCGGCGCTGGTGCCCCAGCTGCGCACCCCCAGACTCAGTGCCTCGCACAGCACTTCACCGTCCATGGTGGTGGTGATATTGCCGGGTTCGATGAGCACCTGCGGCGGCGTGGCCGGATCGTCGGCGACGACATAGTGGTCGGGGCCCCGGAAGATGGCGATATCGCCGGTGCTCAGCTGTCGCGGCGGAGTCGGCTTGCCGCCCTTGGGCTCCGGTGTCACCCAGCCGCCGCCGCGCACCACCGCCACCACGGTCAGCGGGGCCTCGTCGCGGATGCGCAGGGACCAGGGCGGGTCGACCGACGAGCGCATCACGAATGCGGCTCGCGCGCGTGGTCCTTCGAGCAGGCTGGCCAACGCATCCATACCGAAGACGATGGCAAATGCCCGTGCGCTTCTCAACCATGTTCGCGCTCGCCGAATCCCGGTGTACTCGATACATGATCATCGAAAACACCTCGAACAGCGCAAACACCGTTCTCGTGCTCGGTGCGACCGGGAAGACCGGGCATCGGGTGGCCGCCCTGCTGGGCGCGCGCGGCGTGCCGGTGCGGGCCGGTTCGCGCACGGCCGCAATCCCGTTCGACTGGACCGACCGCGGCACCTGGGCGGCGGCCCTGGCGGGAGTGGATGCCGTGTACCTGGCCTACCAGCCGGATCTGGCGGTTCCGGGCGCGCCCGCGGATATCAAGGCGTTCTGCGATCAGGCGGTCGCCGCCGGCGTGCGCACGCTGGTGCTGCTGTCCGGTCGCGGCGAGCCCGAGGCGCTGGAATGCGAAGCCATCGTGCGGGATTCGGGCCTGGGGTGGACCGTGGTGCGGTGCGCCTGGTTCGCGCAGAACTTCAGCGAGGGCGCGTTCGCCGATTTCATCCTGGCCGGTGAGGTCGCGCTGCCCGCCGGGGATGTGCCGGAGCCGTTCGTGCACGCGGACGATATCGCCGAGGTGGCGGTGGCGGCGCTGCTCGACGA
>NZ_JBHZCS010000044.1:0-6524 GCF_042755705.1 Nocardia sp. NPDC059154 | reverse complement strand
GGCACGCCGGACAGGTGTACGAGCTGACCGGCCCGCGCGCGCTCACCTTCGCCGAGGCGGTGGCGGAGATCGGCGCGGCGACCGGGCGGGAGATCGCCTACGTTCCGCTCACCCGAACCGATTTCGTGGCCGCGCTGACCTCCTACGGGGTGCCCGGCGAGGAGATCAGCCTGCTGGACTACCTGTTCGGCACGGTGCTCGACGGGCGGAATTCGGACCTGTCCGACGGGGTGCGGCGGGCGCTGGGCCGGGAGCCGCGCGACTTCGCCGAGTATGTGCGCGAGGTGGCGAGCTCGGGCGCCTGGGCGGTCCCGGCGAGCGCATAACCTGTCGGTGCCCCCGCCTACACTCGATATCAAACCGGCTGTACTGCAGATGATTCGGATCGCAGCCCCGAGCGCCGACGAAGCCGCGAGGGGTTGCGGAAACCAGGGAGATGCCGGGACAACACCCGGTAGCGTCGTACCGATGGCCGCTACGACGCCCGCTCCCCGGATCCGGAAGGCGCGCCTGGCGCTGTTCGCGGTGTTCGGCCTCAATGGGATGCTCTCGGCCGTCTGGATCGTGCACATCCCCGCCGTCACCGGGCGCAGCGGCGTGTCACCGACCACCCTGGGCATGCTGATCCTGCTCATGGCGGCCTGCGCCATCCTGGGTATGCAGGCCGCCGGACCCCTGGCGGACCGGCTCGGCAGCCGCACCCTCACCGCCACCGCCGCCACCCTGCTGTCCCTGGCCCTGCTCGGCCCCGCCCACGCCACCTCCCCGTTCACCCTCGGACTGGCCCTGGCTGCCTTCGGTGTCGCCAACGGCGCGATCGACGTCTCCATGAACGCCCAGGCCGTCCACATCGAGCGCGCCTACGCCCGCCCCATCATGTCGGCCTTCCACGCCTTCTTCTCCTGCGGCGGCTTCCTCGGCTCCGCCTTCGGCGCGGCGACCCAGCACGCCCACTGGCCGCTGCACACGACCTTCGCCCTGTCGAGTGCCTTCGGCCTCGCCACCGTGGCCATCGCGATTCCGCGCCTGCTCCCGCCCACCTGTCCCGCGACCCACTCGGTCCCGAACGTGTCGGCAGCCGAAGGCAACCGCCGCCACCGAACCGACCCGGCGGCGGCCCAGCACGGCCCGAGCACTCCGGTCGACCCGCGCGCGGATGGCCTGCCCACTGCTCGCGACGCCGTCGATCACGCCGTGACGCCCGGCACGGAACCGACCGTGTCCAGCGGACTCACCGCCGCTGCCGCCGTTACCCCGGGTGGGCGGGACGGAGAGCATCCGAGCCCTGGGTCACCGGCGGGCACGCGGATCGGGCGAAAAGTGCTGGCGCTGGGATTGATCGCGTTCGCGCTGCTGATGGCAGAGGGGGTGGCCGCGGATTGGAGTGCGCTGCAGGTGCAGGGGCGGCTCGGGGTGGAGGCGGGGACGGCGGCGCTGGCGTTCACCGGGTTCTCGCTGGCCATGACGCTCGGCCGGTTCGGCACGGACCGGGTGAGCGGGCGGTTCGGGCGAGTGGCCATCGTGCGCTGGGGAACGCTGCTGGCGGCCATCGGTTTCGGGCTGGTGGTGGCCTCCGGGTGGCTGCCGCTCACGCTGCTGGGGTGGACGCTGTGCGGCATCGGGCTGTCCGGCGGCGTGCCGCAGGTGTTCACCGCCGCCGGGAACCTGGGCTCGCGCACCGCCGCCACCGATATGTCGCGAGTGTTCGGGCTCGGGTATGTGGGCTTGCTGGCCGGGCCCGCGATCATCGGCTGGCTCGACAAGGCCATGCCACTGACCGCCGCGATGGCGGTGCCGCTGGTGGCAATGCTGTTGTGCGCCTGGGGCGCTCACGCCGTCGCCGCACCCGGGCGAGCGCCTGCGGGCCGATAGCCGCGGGGTCAGGCGGTGCGGCTGGGCCGGTCTCGCGCGGTCGCGCCGAGGTCGCCGATGAATTCGGCGTGGTCGAGGAAGTCGTCGACCATGCGGTGGTTGAGGACCGCGAGGGCCTGGAGGTCCTCGGTGGTCCAGTCGGTGAGGGCCTCTGCCATCCAGCCGCGCAGGACCTGGCGGACGGCTTCGACGGCGCGCCGGCCGGAGGCGGTGGGGCGGACCCGTTGCGCGCGACGGTCGTCCGGGTCGGGAACGCGCTCGACGTAGCCCGCCTTCTCCAGGCGCTGGATCTGGCGGCTCACGTGCGGGGCCTCCACATCGAGGCGGGTGGCGAGCTCGCCCAGGCGCATGGGCTCGCCGGCGTCGGCGAGCAGCCGCAGCAGCGGGACACTGGCCCGATCCATGGTGAGCCCGCACTGCACCATGGCTTGATCGTGGCGGCGGACCCGGGTCAGCAGATAGGCGACCCGGGCCAGCGCACGCTCCAGTTCGACTATGTGAGCTGCATCAACTTGTTTGGCGGGAGTGGCTTCCGGTCGCGGCATGTGGTTATCTTACGAAACTCATTTACTTAATTTTGGTAAGTAAACCAAAGGATCGCTGCATGACTACGACCGCTGTCGGTCAGGTCGACGGGACCAAACCCGCAGACCACTCGAAGGCCCACCTCGGCCTGACATTGCTCGCGCTGTGCGCGGCCGGCCTGGTCGTGTCGCTCCAGCAGACCGTCGTGATTCCGCTACTGCCGCGCTTCATCACGCAGCTGCACACCGACGTCGCCGGTGTCACCTGGCTGTTCACCGCCGCCCTGCTCTCCGGCGCGGTCGCCACCCCGTTGCTCTCCCGCTTCGGCGACATGTACGGCAAGAAGCCCATGGTCATGGTCGCGATGGGCGTGCTCATCGCGGGCTCGGTCGTCTGCGCCTTCGCCACCTCGCTGCCGGTCTACATCGTCGGCCGCGCCCTGCAGGGCATCTCCTCGGCCATGATCCCGCTCGCCATCGGCATCATCCGCGACACCTTCCCGCGCGAAAAACTGGTCAGCGCAATCGGAATCGTGTCCGGCACCATGGGCGTCGGCGGCACCATCGGCCTGCTGGCCACCGGCGTCATCGCCGACCACACCACCGACCCGCACCCGGTCTTCTGGCTGACCGCGGGCCTGGGCGTGATCGCCACCGTGCTGATCCAGGTGAGCGCCCAGAACAATGGCGTCCGCCACGGCGGCAAGCCCGACTTCGTCGGCGCCGCGCTGCTGGCCGCCCTGCTGGTCTGCCTGCTGCTGGGCATCAGCGAGGGCCCGCGCTGGGGCTGGGGCTCCGGCTCGGTCATCGCGCTGTTCGCCGCCGCCGCGGTGCTCGCCGCCATCTGGGTGTTCGTGGAGCTCAAGGTCGAACAGCCGCTGGTGCGCCTGCAGTTGCTGGTCGGACCGCAGTCGCTGTCGGCCAATGTGGCCTCCGCGCTGCTCGGGTTCTCCATGTTCGGCGCGTTCTCGCTGGTGTCCAACTTCATTCAGACCCCGGCGGACAAGGTCGGCTACGGCCTGTCCGGCACCGTGCTCTCGGTCGGCCTCTACGGCATCCCGAGCGCGGCGCTGATGACCTTCTTCTCCTTCAATACCGGCCGCATCTCCGCCAAGATCGGTCCGGCCTACACCCTGGCCATCGGCGCGGCCTTCGCCGGACTGTCCATGGGCTGGCTGGCCGTCTCGCACGATCACAAGTTCGACATGATCATGGCGAATGTGCTGCAGGGCACCGGTTTCGGCATCGGCTACGCGGCACTGGGCACCCTGGCCGTGCAGCACGTGCCGATGAGCGAGAGCGGTATCGCCTCGGGCATCAACTCGCTGGTGCGCACCGCCGGCGGTTCGATCGCCGGTGCGATCACCGGCTCCATCCTGACCGCCCACGTCCTGCACCTCGGCCCGCACGCCGCGGTCCCGACCGAGGGCGCGTACGTCGCCAGCTTCGCGACGCTGGCCATCGGCGCATTCGGTGCGGCCGCCGTTGCCCTCGGCCACGGCATCCGCCACAAGGGGCACTGACCATCTGTCGGGCAGAAAAGCCCGCGCACGCCGTCGGCGTGCGCGGGCTTTTTCCATGTGAGGACCGCTAGGTCAGGATCTCGTTCCGATCGCCGTCGACGACAACGACGTGGTCGTCGGTCAGCGCCCAGTGCGGGATTCCCGCGGAGGCGTACTCGCGCACCAGTTTCCGGGACAACCCCTCGGGGTCGGTCGGGGAATCCAGGTGCGGGACGATGCGGTGATCGACCATGCCCAGTCCGTCCCAGCGTGGTTCGACGCCGCAGGCGGTGCGGACCTCGTCCGGGTCGTCGATGGCTTCGATGCCGTGCAGGTCGGGGGTCATGACGCAGGCGCCCGCGCTGTAGCCGGCGTAGACCAGCGCGTCCTCGGCCAGCAGCGTCGTCAGGGCGAGATCGGCTCCGCTGCGGGCGAATTGGACGCGCAGCACGAAGGTGTTGCCGCCGCGCACCCACACCATCGGATATTCGCGCAGCCGCTGCTCGACCTCGGCCGGACGGCCGAGGTAGTCGCGCAGATCCAGCACATCGGGCCGGAAACCCAGGCGGCGCAATGGCACCAGGTCGCTGGTGACCGCACCCTGCCAGGCCGAGGGCCAGGCATCACAGGCATTGGCGATGACCGCCACCGGTCCGGGATCGCCGACCAGTTCGAGCAGTCGCCGCTGGTGCGCGCCGAAACGATAGCTGGACAGGAACAGTCGCACGGGTCAGATGGTGAAGGCCAGGCTGCGGACCAGGCGGTCGCCGAGGTCGGTGTCGCCGGTGAGCGTGATCTCCCCCGCGTGCGCGTCGGCGGTGGTGCGGCCGCCGCGCAGGCGGGCGAACAGGTCGGAGTCCATGGTCACCACGAGACCCGCCGGGGCGTCGAGGGTTTCCACCAGGCTCGCCCGGCCGCCGTCGACGGTCACGTGCAGCGTCTGCGGCACCGGGCCGGTGAGCTCGAAGGTGATCCGCGAACCGTCCGGTGCGCCCGCGCCTTTGACCGCGGCCTTGCCCAGCACGGTCAGCAGTTCGGTGAAGGCCGTCGCGCCGCGGCTGCCGCCCTCGTCGACGGCCACACCGAGCGCGTCGGCGATATCGTGCTCGTGCATCCAGCAGTCGAACAGGCGGATACGCATGAACCGGCCGTAGGGGGCCATGCCCACCGGGGTCGGCACCAGTTCGGCCCAGGCCTCGTCGGTGGTCTGCTCCAGCATCTTCAGCCGGCGGCCGGTGACATCCAGGAACCGTTCCAGCAGCTGCGAACCGGCGAGCGGGCGCAGCGAGTCGATCCACTTCTCGTTGAGCGCTCCGATGTCGTTGCGAATGTGCTCGCCGGCCACCGCGAGATCGGGGGTCGGCTCGCCCAGCAGGATCGATTCGGTGCCGATCACATGGGCGAGCACATCGAACACGGTCCAGCCGGGCAGCGGTGAGGCCGTGCGCCAGCGGTTCTCGTCCAGGCCGTCCACCAGCCGGGTAAGGGCGTCCCACTGGTCGGACAAGAGGGCCGTGATCTCGGCGCGGTCCGGCACCGTGTCGGTCATGCGGTGGTCTCCCTTTCTTCGTCGGCGAGCCGGTCCAGTCCGGAACGCAGTGCCGCGGCGGTGCGCTCGGTGTCGTGCGGGCGGCGCAGGACGAAACCCTTGGCGAAGCGCAGGGTGTCGCCGTGGTGGCGCGGGATCACGTGCAGGTGCACGTGGTGAACGGTCTGGAAGGCGGCCTTGCCGTCATTGATCAGTAGGTTGGCGCCGTCGGCCGCGAGGCCGGCGCGGCGCATGGACTTGGCCAGGCGATGGCCGAAGGCGAAAAGCTGTGCGCCCAGGGCCGGGTCGAGTTCGTCGAGATCGGTGGCGTGGCGCTTGGGGATCACCAGGGTGTGCCCGCGGGTGATGGGCCGGATGTCCAGGAACGCCACCAGGGTGTCGTCTTCGAAGACCTTGGTCGCGGGTGCGTCGCCCGCGACGATCCGGCAGAACATGCAGCCACTCACCATGCAGACATTACGGCGTACAAGTGATGTGCGACACCCCCTACACGCCCCCGATGTCGGCACAACCAGCAACGTACCTACTGGTGAGTAGCACGCGGAATTCTTCGTACTTGTCGCCGATCGAACCCCGGTCGAGCATGGAGTTGTCCGGTTTTCTCGCCACACCATGTGACGGGCATCTCCGCTACGCTCACGCCGAACCAGGTACAGTTGCGAGAATTCTCACGAACTTACTACCGAGTAAGTTCGGCCCGCCGTTGGACCGGTGAAGCGGCCCCGACATGAGGGTGACCTGGGCTCACCACGAGAAGGAAGTTTGACTAGTGGACACAACGCAGAGCGCACAGACCGCTGCGCCCCGCGGTGCGCGCGTCGGAGTGGTTCGCGAGACGAACCCGGACGAACGACGCGTCGCATTGGTGCCGAAGATCATCCCGGCCCTGCTGAAGCAGGGCGTCGAGGTGATCGTCGAGGCCGGTGCCGGTCTGGGCGCGTTGATTCCGGACGAGGCGTACATCGAAGCCGGTGCGACGCTGGGTGATCCGTACAGCGCCGATGTGGTCGTGAAGGTCGCCGCGCCGAACGACAGCGAGATCGCCAAGCTGTCGTCGGGGCAGACGCTGATCGGGTT
>NZ_JBHZCS010000043.1:87817-93882 GCF_042755705.1 Nocardia sp. NPDC059154 | reverse complement strand
CCCCGAAGGGCCTTACCGCTCGACTTGCATGTGTTAAGCACGCCGCTAGCGTTCGTCCTGAGCCAGGATCAAACTCTCCGTTGAAGACTCTAGATTTACCCCGAAGGGCGAATCAGAAGTATCTCGAACCAGAGTCCGAAAACCTAGCAAAAATAGCCGGCTGGAAATTAGCCGACTTAAATGTCCGACCCTCACACGGGGGGTGAGAATCGGAACCAAATTTCAAAATTTGGCACTGACATTCATCGACACACTATTGAGTTCTCAAAGAACACACGCACAAACGATCTCCCGGGCTCTTGGTCCCGCTCGATCGTGAGGCAACTTTTACAGCTTAGCCCAGCCTTCTCAGCGAAACCAAATCCGCTGGTCAGGTCGAACTAGTGTGATCATCAGGCGCTCCTCGTCCAACCTCGTTTCCCGGGCCCTTGGGGCTCCGGGTCGGTGTCCGTGTCGCTCTGACCTGGAATAAGTTACGTGTTGCTACGAACAGAAGTCAAATCGGCTGGTCAGAGGCGCAATTCGCGCAATTCGCACGCTCTCGCTCTTGCGACCCGTGGTCGGGTGGACGACCTTGGTGGTGTGTACGTCTGCGATTGGTCGATTACCAGTTCTGTTGTCGACGAGTTCGCGGAACGAGTTCCCGGCCATAAAGAAACCGACTGGCGTGTTAGTTGGCTGCCGGGCCGATTGCTCACCCGCGCCCAGGCGCTGGCCGCCATCGAATTGGCCGAACTCCTCTTCGACCCCACCCGCCCCGCGGACGCCGACATCCACGCCACCATCGCCGCGACCGCCGAACAGCTCGGCGTCCGGCCCATCGATGTGGCCGTCACCCTCTCGGCACGACACCCCAACCGCTGACCCCACCGCCGTCCGGCCGCACCGTCCACCCCTCGGTGGGCCCGGATACGCCGGGCGGACGATTCCCGCCGGAAGCCCTCCGCCCACGGGTGGAATTCCTTTGACACCCACCGGGAACCGGCCGAAATTGGGGCTGTGACAGGGGTAATCGCACGTCCCGAACGATCCAGAACCGACTGGTCACGATGGTTGCGGGGGCCGGCCGACCAGCCACACTGGGCCCGACCCGCTCTGCTGGGCATCGCCGTCGCGGCCGGGGTCCTCTACGCCTGGGGCATCAGCTCGCAGACACCACACCTCTACTACTCGGCCGCCGCCCGCTCGATGAGCATGAGCCGGCACAACTTCTTCTACGCGGCCTTCGACCCGGACGCGACCATCAGCATCGACAAACTGCCGGGCGCGATCTGGATCCAGGCGCTGTCGGTACGGGTATTCGGGCCGCACACCTGGGCGTATCTCCTGCCGCAGGTCATCGAGGGCGTGCTCACTGTGCTCGTGCTGTACCGCGCGGTGCGGCGACTGTCCGGTCCGTACGCGGCCCTCGTCGCGGCAGCGGTCGCGGCTCTGGCGCCGGCGGTGGTCGCGCTCGATCGCGGCAATATCTCCGACACCCTGCTGATCCTGCTGCTGGTGCTGGCCGCGGATCAGGCGGCGGCCGTGATCGTGTCGGGGCGGGTGCGGAATCTGATGTGGTGCGGGCTGTGCATCGGCCTCGCCTTCCAGGCGAAGATGGTGCAGGCCTGGTTGATCGTCCCGGCGCTGGCGGCGGCGCTCCTGCTCGCCGCGCCGAGAAGCGAACTGCGGCAGCGCATCACGGGTCTGGCCTGGTTCGGCGCGACCACGCTGGTGGTGTCGCTGAGCTGGATGACAGTGGTCAGCCTGCTGCCCGCCGGGCACCGGCCGTACGTGGACGGCAGCCACCACAACTCGCTGTTCGAGCAGGTCTTCGTCTACAACGCGGCCAGCCGCACCAATGACGGATTCAGTGTGGGGTCGGCCAACTTCACCACCGGTGGCCGGGGCTCGGGATACCGCGCGGATCTGGTGCTCGGGCCGCACAGCCGGTTCGACCATCTCTTCGGAGGCGGCGGCGGTCGCGAGACCGGGTGGTTGATTCCGCTCGTGCTGGTCTGCCTGATCGCCCTCGCCTGGGCGGCCCGACGGCGGCCGCGCACCGCCCGCGAGACCGCGGCGCTGGTGCTGTGGGGCGGCTGGCTCGTGGTCCACCTGGCGATCTTCCTGGTGATCGGGACGGTGAACCCCTACTACCTGGCGGTGCTCGCACCCGCGATCGCGGCCCTGATCGGCATGGGGGCCGAGGCTTTCCGCCAGACGGATGACCGCCGGATGCGCGGGCTGGGGTTGGCTGCCGTGGCCGCGACCGCCGCGTACGGCTGGTGGCTGTCCGCGGCCGCGCCCGGCTGGGTGCGGGCCGGGCTCGTGGTCGTCACCGTGGTGCTCATCCTGGCCGCGCTGCGCGTCCGCGAATCATTGGCAACCGCACTGCTACTCGTCG
The DNA here is from genome assembly GCF_042755705.1 of Nocardia sp. NPDC059154. Lineage (NCBI taxonomy): Bacteria > Bacillati > Actinomycetota > Actinomycetes > Mycobacteriales > Nocardiaceae > Nocardia > Nocardia sp. NPDC059154. The sequence continues at coordinate 91,499 of NZ_JBHZCS010000043.1, read as the reverse complement.
CGGCGCTCGCCGCGCCGACCACGGCCGCGGTCTCGGTGGTCGCGGACGGATACGGTCCGCTGGACACCCCCTATGAAACGGCGCAGGCCCGGCAGATCACCCAGGGCTTCATGGCCTCGGCCCTCACCTCGGCCCGGGAACTCGATGCACAGCTCGCGAAAACGCCCGGCCACCCGCGATATCCACTGGTCACCTTCACCTCCGCGCTGGCCTCGCCGTTCATTGTGAGCAGCGGCCGGCAGGTGCCGGCCATCGGCGGCTTCACGGGTGCGGCCCCGGTGCCGACCACCGCCGAGGTCGCCCGCATGATCGAGGCCGGCGAGGTCGGACTGGTCCTGGTGACGCCCGCGGACGACGACCGTGTGATCTGGATCCGGCAATACTGCCGCGCACTGCCCGGTGGCGGGGACGGCGCGGTCCTCGCCTACACCTGCGCCCGCCACTGACGGCAAACCGAAACGGTCCCGAATCACTGTGCGGCACTTAGCATCACTGACCATGCAGGACATCAGCGGGCTGATTCACAAGATCAAGCATGGGCTCGACACCCAGGTGAGCATCGCGCGGCTGCGGCGAAACCGCACCCTCGCGGAGGCCGCGACCGGACGCACCGTCCTGATCACCGGCGCCTCCTCCGGCATCGGACGCGTCGCCGCCGCACAACTCGGCGCGGCCGGAGCCACCGTGCTGCTGGTCGCGCGCCGCGCCGAGGAACTCGAACAGGCCGTCGCCGATATCGAGGCCGCCGGCGGCAAGGCCGCCGCCTACCCGTGCGACCTCAACGACTTCGACGCCCTCGACGCCATGACCGCCAGCGTGCTCGCCGACCACGGCCACGTCGACATCCTGGTCAACAATGCCGGCCGTTCCATCCGCCGCCCGCTCGACCAGTCCTACGACCGCTTCCACGACTACGAACGCACCATGCGGCTCAACTACTTCGCGGCCGTCCGCCTCATCCTCGCCTTCGCGCCCGGCATGCGGGACCGGCGTGACGGCCACATCATCAACATCCTGTCCCTGGCCAACCTCTACGGCGGCCCGGGGTACGCGGCCTACGTCGCATCCAAAGCTGCCCTCGACTCCCTGAGCACCAGCCTCCAAGCCGAAACCCACACCGAGAATGTGCGTTTCACCTCCATCTACCTCCCCCTCGTCCGCACCCCGATGATCGCTCCCAACGCCGTCTACCAGAACGCCGACGCGCTCACCCCCGAAGAGGGCGGGCAGATCATCTGCGACGCCATCATCGACCGGCCGCGGCGACTCGCCCCGGTCATGGGCCGAGTCACCGCGCTCATCGACAGCGTCCTGCCCGAACGCGCCGACGGCATCCGCAGCGCCCGCTTCCGGCAAGGCATGTGACCAGCACCCCGGGGCGCACCGATGCCCCGGGGACACCGTCACGCGGACCGGCGGCCCCACAGTGCGGCCAAGGCCAGCAGCCATCCGCTCCACAGCACGTACCCCGCGAAATTCGCCTGCTGCGCGCCCGGCACCTGCCACGGAGCACCACACCCGGACAGGACACGCGGATAGTCGAACACCGCGCCCAGACCCGCGAACCCGGCATTCATGCCCACGACTGTCACGACTATCAGGACCGCTGCATCAGCGGCGCCCTGCCGGTGGAGGATTTCGTGAGAGTGGACATGGCGGGCTCCTTCACCGGTGCACGGCGGGCTGGGCGTCCAGGGTGGCGCGGACGGCATCCGCGATCGGCGTCGGGTCGAGGCCGAAGTGAGTGGTCGCGGCGCTGGAGTCCAGGACGAAGGGGCGGTCGAATTGGTAACGCAGTTCCCGCATTTCGCGGGCATCGGGTACGAACAGGCCGACCGCCCAGAGCAGGGCGGCGGGCATGCGGCCGACCCGGGCTGACGGCGCGCCGGCCAGCGACGCCGTCAGATCGGCCAGGGCGCGGACCGACAGCGGCGGCGGGGTCGGGACGTGCCAGGCTCGGCCCCGGGCGGTTTCGTCATCCGCGACGGCGATCAGCAGGCGGGCCACGTCCTCGGTGGCGGTCCAGCTGTGCGGGGCGTCCAGGTCCGCCGGGACCAGGGCGCGCTTGCCCGCGAGCACCGCGGGCAGCACCAGCACGCTGAAGGCCGACGTCGCGGCCGGGCCGAGGTAGTCCGAGCCGCGCACCTCGGCGGTGCGGATGCGACCCGCCCGGTGGGCGGCGAGCTGCTCGGACCACATGTCCGCGCGCACCCGGCCCTTCACGGAATTCGGGCGCAGCGGATGCGATTCGGTGACCGGACCGTCGAATTCGCCGTAGCCGTACAGGTTTCCGACCGTGATCAGGGCCGCGCCGGAAAGCTCGGCGGCGGTCAGGACGGCGCGATGCAGGGGAGGGAAATCCTGCGGCCAGCGGTGATACGAGGGCTGGGCGCACTGGTACAGGGCGGTGGCGTCCGCGCAGTGGGTGAGCAGGGCTGCCGGGTCGGCGGCGTCGGCGGCGATGCGCTCGATATTCGGGTGGTCGGGGCCGGAGCCGCTACGGGTGACGATGCGGACATGGTCACCTCGCGCGACGAGCAGTCGCGCGGTGGCCGTGCCCACCGGGCCCGCTCCGATGACGATGTGCAGGGACATGGGGTCCTCGATCCTGTCGGATGTGGATAAGTCGAGAACACTGTTCTCGCCCTGTCGACGGTAGAAGTGCACACCGTTTCTCGTCAAGAACACTGTTCTCTCAGTCGCCTGCCGTTCTCCGAACAGTTGCCTGTTCTCTACACTGCGGATATGTCCGCCGGATCCCTGCGCGCCCGCGTCCGCACCGAAATGATCGAGGAGATCAAGGCCACCGCGCGCAAGCGGCTGGCCACCGACGGCGCGAACCTGTCCCTGCGCGGCGTCGCCCGCGACATGGGGATCGTCGCCTCCGCGCTCTACCGCTACTTCCCCAGCCGCGACGACCTGCTGACCGCCCTGATCCTGGACAGCTACCGATCCCTCGGCGCGGCCGCCACCGCGGCCCAGGCCACCGCTCCCGCGAACAACGAACGCGCACAATGGCTTTCGGTCTGCGCATCGGTCCGGGACTGGGCCGTCGCCAACCCCACCGAATACGGACTCCTCTACGGCAGCCCCATCCCCGGCTACGACGCCCCCGAGGACACCGTCGGCCCCGCCGCCACCGTCGTCATGCTGCTCGCCGGCATCGCCGCCCACGCCGCGACCGCCGACCGCCTACACCCCGCACCCCTGCCCACTCCCCTCCCCGCCCCGGTGCGCGCGGACCTGCGCACCCTCACCGAACAGCAGTCGTCCGACCTCCCCGAAGAAGTCCTCGACCGCGTATTCCTGGCCTGGACACAGCTTTTCGGCCTGGTCACCTTCGAGATCTTCGGCCGCCTCGACGGCACCATCGAAGCCGTCGCCGACTACTTCACCCACCACATGAACCTCATGGCCGACCTCGTCGGCCTGCCCGCCGAAAGCTGATCCAACACAAGCGAATCGGCCTGTGCGCCACCATCACACGCCTGAGCCCGGCCATCGCGTGCCGATCGCTGCTCCCCTTCCGGCACCTTACCCACACATGGCCGAGGGGACGGGAACCACCCGGTGGGCGGGGCCTCTTTTTTTCCGTGTTTTTTTCGAAGGGCAGAACCCGCAGGCCCCCCCCCCCCCCCCCCCCCTCTGGTTTCCCCCCGGGGGGGCCCTCTCCCCCCTTTCC
>NZ_JBHZCS010000043.1:0-87807 GCF_042755705.1 Nocardia sp. NPDC059154 | reverse complement strand
CTAATGTGCCCTCCGCTTCGCTCCGGGCGGGGTTGGGGGGGGGGGGGGTGGGGCTTTTTCTCCCTCCCCCCCCCCCCCCTCCTTCCCCCCCCCCCCCCCCCCCCTCTCCCCGGGCCCTCGTTCTTCAGATGTGTTGCCGGAAGGCAGGACTCAGAAGTCCATGCCGCCCATGCCGCCGGTCGGGTCGCCCGCGGGGGCGGCCTTCTCCGGCTTGTCGGCGACGACGGCCTCGGTGGTCAGGAACAGGGCCGCGATGGAGGCCGCGTTCTGCAGGGCCGAGCGGGTGACCTTGACCGGGTCGGCAACGCCGGCGGCCAGCAGGTCGACGTACTCGCCGGACTCGGCGTTCAGGCCGTGGCCCGCCGGGAGGTTCGAGACCTTCTCGGCGACAACGCCCGGCTCCAGGCCGGCGTTGAAGGCGATCTGCTTCAGCGGGGCGGACAGCGCGACGCGGACGATGTTCGCGCCGGTGGCCTCGTCACCCGACAGGGACAGGGCGTCCAGGGCCGGGGCGGCCTGCAGCAGCGCCACGCCACCACCGGCGACGATGCCCTCTTCGACGGCAGCCTTCGCGTTGCGGACGGCGTCCTCGATGCGGTGCTTGCGCTCCTTGAGCTCGACCTCGGTCGCGGCGCCGGCCTTGATCACGGCAACACCGCCGGCCAGCTTGGCCAGGCGCTCCTGCAGCTTCTCACGGTCGTAGTCCGAGTCCGAGTTCTCGATCTCGGTGCGGATCTGCGCGACACGGCCCTTGATGGCCTCCGGGTCGCCCGCGCCCTCGACGATGGTGGTCTCGTCCTTGGTGATGACGACCTTGCGGGCGGTGCCCAGCAGCTCCAGACCGGCGGTCTCCAGGGAGAGGCCGACCTCTTCGCTGATGACCTCGCCACCGGTCAGGATGGCGATGTCGGCCAGCATGGCCTTGCGGCGGTCACCGAAGCCCGGGGCCTTGACGGCGATGGACTTGAAGGTGCCACGGATCTTGTTGACGACCAGGGTCGACAGGGCCTCGCCCTCGACGTCCTCGGCGATGATCAGCAGCGGCTTGCCGGCCTGGATGACCTTCTCCAGCAGCGGCAGCAGGTCCTTGACGGTCGAGATCTTCGAGCCGACGAGCAGGATGTACGGGTCCTCGAGGACCGCTTCCTGACGCTCCGGGTCGGTCACGAAGTAACCGGAGATGTAGCCCTTGTCGAAGCGCATGCCCTCGGTCAGCTCCAGCTGGAGGCCGAAGGTGTTGCTCTCCTCGACGGTGATGACGCCTTCCTTGCCGACCTTGTCCATGGCCTCGGCGATCAGCTCACCGATGGACGAGTCGCCCGCCGAGATACCGGCGGTGGCAGCGATCTGCTCCTTGGTCTCGACCTCCTTGGCGGTGTCGAGCAGCTTGGCGGTGACGGCCTCGACGGCCTTCTCGATGCCGCGCTTCAGGCCGAGCGGGTTGGCGCCGGCGGCCACGTTGCGCAGGCCCTCACGGACCAGCGCCTGGGCCAGCACGGTGGCGGTGGTGGTGCCGTCACCCGCGACGTCGTCGGTCTTCTTCGCAACTTCCTTGACGAGCTCCGCGCCGATCTTCTCGTACGGGTCTTCGAGCTCGATTTCCTTGGCGATGGAGACACCGTCGTTGGTGATGGTGGGGGCGCCCCACTTCTTCTCCAGCACCACGTTGCGGCCCTTGGGGCCCAGGGTCACCTTGACAGCGTCGGCGAGGCTGTTCAGGCCACGCTCGAGTCCGCGGCGAGCCTCTTCGTCGTACGCAATTGTCTTGGCCATTGCGTTGAGATCCTCCAGATCAGGGGATTGGCATGATCTGGTCAGGTTCGGTGCCCGCGACGGACGACCCGGCTCATTTGGTCAAATACAGCCCGGTCTCACCGTTTCCGACCTAGCACTCGCAGGTGCGGAGTGCCAAATCCCTTTTTAGCACTCGCCCCAGTCGAGTGCAAGGTTGGGGAGATGGCCGCACGAGTCCTCTCGGCGGCCCGGATCCCACGAGGACTACGAGAAGTGGGAACGGTCGTCTACGCGCAGCAGCAGGGCGATCAGGGCGTCGGTACGACGTTCCTCCGGAGTCCGCGGCTCGCCGTGCTCGACGGTGACGAGCTCGGCATCCTGGAGGAGGAGTTCGGCTTCGATTCGCATGATGGCCCGGATGAACGGTGGTGCGACCTCTGGTGGGAGGTCTCCGTTCACGATGTAGCCGCCGTCCGGCGTGTCCTCGGTGGAGACATAACTGAGCGCGCGCAGCAGATCGGCGCGCTTTTCCCCCGCAACCAGGTCGGAACCCTCGTCGCCCGCCATTCCACAATCGTATCTGCCGCATCATGCACACCAGAGGACCCGGTGACGCGGGGATGATCGCGGGCCCTACATCACCAGGTCGGCAGCATGGTGGAGCGACACGCCGACTACTGCATGTCGGGGGCGGGTGCCGTGATGCCGGGCACCGGCAGCGAGCTCAGCAGGTCCGCGATATCGGCCTGCACCGAGTCCTTGTCCAGACCCAGGCCGGACAGGACGCCGGCGCCGTTCTCCTGGTCCAGCAGGGCGAGCAGCAGGTGCTCGGTGCCGATGTAGTTGTGACCCAGCCGCAAGGCCTCGCGGAAGGTCAGCTCGAGGGCCTTGCGGGCCTGCGCGTCGAACGGGATGAGCGCGGGCACCGGTTCGCCGGTGGCGGCGGGGAGGGCGGCCGTGGCCACCCGGCGGACGGCGTCGGCCGAGACACCCTTGGCCTCGATGACCTTCACCGCGAAGGATTCCGGCTCGGCCAGCAGGCCCAGGATCAGGTGTTCGGGACGGGTTTCGAGATTGCCCACGGCCCGGGCCTCCTCCTGGGCGGCCATCACCACGTGGCGGGCGCGCTGGGTGAAGCGGGCGAACCCGGCATTGGGGTCGAGGGCGGCGGCCTGGCCCGGGTCGGCGGGAGTCTTGGGGACGAAGCGCTTCTGAGCGGCCTGCTTGGTCACGCCCATGCTCTGGCCGATATCGGTCCAGGACGCGCCGGAGCGGCGGGCCTGGTCGACGAAGTGGCCGATCAGATGGTCGGCCACCTCGCCGATGTGGTTGCCGAGGACCACGGCGTCGGAGAGCTGTTCGAGGACGTCGTCGGGACGGGCCTTCTTGATGCCGTCGATCAGATCGTCGAGGCGGATAGAGTTCGTCATGCGTCAACTGTAGGTTGACCACACCGCAATGGTCAACCCTAAGTTGACGATAGTCGGGCGTGGGCTCAGAGCTTCGCCGCCCGGCCCACGGCCCGCACGATCTGCTCCTTGATCCATGCCGCCGTGCGACCGGTCAGCACCGTGCGGCCATTCGAGTCGTCGGCGTGCATGAACTGGACGACGCCGTCGCGACGACCCAGGCTGACGCAGGTCAGCACGAAACGGACCCGATAGGGCGCCGGCGTCTTCCCGCGCACCCGGGTGGCCACCGCCGCACCGATGTACTTGCCCGCGGGCTGCGCGGCCTGGCAGGACATCCGCGCCTCGCGGCCGTTGTGCCCGAGCATGACCGCGGCGTCACCGACCGCGTACACATCCGGGATGCCCTGCACCCGCAACTGCTCGTCGACCAGGACGCGGTCGCGCGCGTCCACCGGCAGGCCGGAGCGGGCCGCCACCTCCGGCACGGTGAAACCCGTTGTCCAGAGCACGGTTTCGGCGGCGATGCGCTCGCCGTCGACCAGCTCGAGTCCGGCCGCGGTCACCGCCGCCACCTTGGCGACGTGCACGCGGACGCCGAGGCGGTCCAGGACGGCGCGAATGTGCGCGGCCGCCTTGGGGATCAGCCAGCCTCCCGGTTCATCGGCGCTCACCAGCAGGACCTCGAGGTCGGGCCGGGATTCGGCGAGTTCGGTGGCGGTCTCGATGCCCGTGGGGCCGCCACCCACCACGGCGACCCGGCCGGTGAGCGCGGGGATCCGGCGCACATCCTCGGAAGTCGCCAGGGTGTGGGCGAATTCGGCGGCGCCGGGCACCATGCCGAGGTCGGCACGGCTGCCGAGGGCGTAGATCAGCGAGTCGTATTCGACGACTCCGCCGGAAGCCAGTTCGACGCGGCGGGCCGCGGTGTCGATACGTTCCGCGCGGCCGGCAATGAACTCGATGCCCTTGGCCTCCAGGGTCTTCCGCAGTTCCCAGCGCGGCACGTCCTGACCGGCGGTGACCTGATGCAGCCGCACCCGGTCGACGAATTCGGTGTGCAGGTCGATCACGGTGACCCGCGCGCCCTTCGCCTTCACCGCCTGCCGTGCCGCGGCCAGCCCCGCATAACCCGCGCCCAGTACGACGATTCGATGCTGCCCGGTCATCAGAGTGCTCCTCACCCGGCCCCCGCTCGGTGGCCGACACCCTCTAGACCGGACAGTCCCGCGATCCCTGACAGATTCCGGGTGTGTCCTGCGTCACCCGCGAATTCGCGGCGCGGAAATCGCCGCTATCCGGCGGTTTCGTCGGCGACTCGCTGCTCGGCACGCACGAGATAGGCCAGCTTGTCCGGGTTCACCACGAGCTGGAGCGAAGCAATCGAAGGGCCGTCGAAGTCGGCGGACACGGTACCCATCACGGTCCCCGCCAGCCGGGCCACGAACGCCGGCGCGGCATTGACCTCCTCGACCGAGAAGGTGAGACCCGGCATCTTGGTGAACAGACCCACCAGGTAGCGGGCCACGTTCGCGGCGCCGACGATGGGCCGCTTGGCCGCGTGGACCTTCGCGCCGCCATCGGCGACGGCGACGATATCGGCGGTGAACATGGCCTCGAGCGCGGCCAGATCACCGGATTGCGCTGCGCTGAGGAACTTTTCGACCAGTTCGCGCGCATGCGCCGGGGCGGGTTCGAAGCGCGGACGCTCCTCGTGCACGCGGTGGGTGGCGCGGCGGTACACCTGCTGTGCATTGGCCTCGGTGAGTTCGAGCATGTCGGCGATCTCGCGGTGTGCGTAGCCGAAGGCCTCGCGCAGGACGAAGACGGCGCGCTCGGTGGGGCTGAGCCGCTCCGCCAGCGTCAGGAAGGCGATCGACACCAGTTCGCGCTGTTCCGCCGATTCCAGCGGACCGAGTTCGCCGTGCCCGGTCGGGACCGGTTCGGGCAGCCAGGGGCCGACGTAGGTCTCGCGGCGGGCGCGGGCCGAATCCAGCCAGCTGCGGCAGAGGTTCACCAGGATGGTGGTCAACCAGGCCTCGGCGGAGCGGATTCCGGCGCGATCGGTGCCGTCCCAGCGCAGGTAGGTCTCCTGTACGGCATCCTCGGCCTCGGCAGCCGAGCCGAGCATCCGGTAGGCGAGCGCGAACAGGCGCGGCCGATGCCGTTCGAATTCGGCCAGCCCGTTCGCGTCCATCAGTGCCCCAGTTCTCGTCCTACGCAATCGTTTGAGGACGATACGCCTGTCGCCGCGGGCCACCACGGTGACCACCCGCCACCTGCCACCGGGGTGCGGTCCGCGCCCGCCGGGGAACCAACGGCCGCCCGACCGAGAATCGGCGCGAAACTACTTGGGCGCCACCCGGATCGCCACCGCGACCGGCGTATTCGCATACGTCGAGGCCAGGCAGGCCAGTTTGGCGGTACCCAGCGCCACGTTCGGGCTGCCGTCCAGGAACGACCCCGGATTGGCGGCCAGGACCTGGTCGATCACCTGCTTCTCGGCGTCCTCGGTGAGGTCGCGGAAGTCACCGCAGGTGGTCTGGGCGCCGGCGGGCGCGGCCGTCTTCTTGGCCGCGGTGGCGCTGGTGGGCGCCTCGGCGGGCGGTTCCACCGGGGCCGCGGCGGTAGTGGAAGCGCCCGCGCTGGTGGTTCTGGCCGCAGTGGTGGTCCCGGCCTGCTTCAGGCCGTTCGTATCACTGGATTTGTCCGAGCCACAACCGGCGAGAGTCAACGCCATCGCACCGGCGGCGAGGGCGACGATCGAAAGACGCTTCATACCCTGCTTTCCGAACTTTCCCGAGAGTGCCAGCACCGGACCGGCCCGGCGCTCGCAGCAGCGTACCCGCCCCCGGTGACTCCCGGTAGAAAAAGTTCCGGCCGGCGGCTTTCGTCAGTGCAGATGCTGCTGCCAGTCCGCGGGCACCCGGCCGCGCGGGCCGGGCACCGGCTGGTCCAGCGGATGCGCGTGCGGCGACGCGAGTTCCGGGCCGCCCTCGTACATCTCCTTGTTCTCGAAGTTGTAGTACCAGTCCTCACCCGGCTCGAAGCTCTGGATGAAGGGGTGCCCGGTGCTCTCGAAGTGCTTGGTGCCGTGCTGGTTCGGCGACATGTCGCAGCAGCCGATGTGCCCGCACTGCGCGCACCGGCGCAGGTGCACCCACCAGCCGCCGGCGGCATCGCATTCGACGCAACCGGATCCGCTGGGCGCGATGCTGGGGTCGATGCCTTCGATCTGTTCGGTCATCAGTTGCCTTCCGTCGTTTACTGCGCTGCTTCGAGAGTGGACTGCGCTGCGTCGGGAGCGGCTGCCTCGAGCGGCAGTCGGACGATGAAACGCGTATTCCCGGGCCCGGATTCGACCCGGATGTCGCCGTGGTGCTTGTTCACCACGATCCGGAACGAGATGTCCAGCCCGAGCCCGGTGCCCTCACCGACCGGTTTGGTGGTGAAGAACGGTTCGAAGATGCGGGTGCGGATCTCCTCCGGGATGCCCGGCCCGGTGTCGCCGATTTCCACTGCGGCGCAGTCGTTCTCACGATAGGTGCGGACGGTGAGGGTGCCGCGCCCGGACATGGCGGAGACCGCGTTGTCGATCAGATTGGTCCACACCTGGTTGAGCTCGGCGGCGTAGCACGGCACCGGCGGCAGCGCCGGATCGTATTCCTTGACCACCGCGATGTCGTCGCCGATCTTGCGGGCCAGCATGACCAGCGTGCTGTCCAGCAGTTCGTGCAGGTCCACCACCTGGAACGGGGCCCGGTCCATCTGCGAGTACTGCTTGGCCGCGTTCACCAGCGAGGAGATGCGGTTGGTCGAGTCGGTGATCTCGTTCATCAGCAGCTCGGTCTCGACCGTGTAGTTGAGCCAGCGCATGGCCGCCTCGAAAACATCGCCGCCACAACCGGACAGGGTGCCGTGCACCTTCTCCATCCAGTCGATGTCGAATCCGGCCTGCACGAAGTTCGGCGCGATGTCCCAGCCATTGGCGACGCCGTGGTCCTCGAGCCAGTCGCCCAGCTCGTCCTCGCGGTCGGCGGCCTCCAGCGGCGTCAGCGTCGGGGCCTTGGCGACCTGGGCGGCCGCCTCCTCCTGCAGCTGGGCCAGCGCCTCCAAGGTCTCGGAGTTGAACTTGCCGTGCGCCATCATCTTCAGCTTGTGCCGCATGCCCGCGACCCGCTCGCGCAGCGAGGAGGTGGCGCGCACCGCGGCGGCGGCCGGATTGTTCAGCTCGTGGGTGAGGCCCGCCGAGAGGGAACCCAGCGCCAGCAGCCGCTCCCGCTGGCCGATGCGCTCATTGGCATTGCGGTTGCCGAAGAAGACGCCCTCCAGCAGGTGCAGCGCCATCGGGAACCACTCCTGCATCATCTTCGCGAAGGTGCCGGCGTCCAGCACGAAGAACTTCGACGGCCGGGTCACGTAGAACGACGCGGTATAGGTCTGTTCGACCTTGTCGCCCATGTAGGCCGTCCACGCGCCCGAGTAGGAGCCGACGTGCTCGGTGCGGACGAGTTCGATCTCCTCGCCGCCCGACATCTTGGTCAGCCGCACCTCGCCGTCCATCAGGACGTAGAAGCAGGTGGCCGGGTCGCCCTCACGGAAAACCATTCCGGGCTCGAACATTTCGACCCGGCCGTCCTTGCACAGCCAGGCCAGCTGCTCGTCGTCGAGCTTCTCGAACAGGAACAGCTGCCGCAGTTCGTTCGGGTCGCAGATCAATCGGGTGTTGCCCATTCACCTACTCCTACTGTTTCGCGAGCCAGCGGTGCACCAGCATGACGGCCATGGCGCCCTCGCCGACCGCGGAGGCCACCCGCTTCGCCGATTCCGAGCGCACGTCGCCGGCCACGAACACGCCGGGCACGCTGGTCTCCAGATGCTGTGGGGGACGAGGGAGTTCCCAGCCTGCAGGCCGTTCGCCCTCGACCATGAGGTCCGGTCCGGCCAGCACATAGCCCTTGTCGTCGCGCTCGACGGTGCCTTCGAGCCAGTCGGTTTCCGGCGCCGCACCGATGAACAGGAACAAACGCTCCGCGTCCACCTTTTCTTCCGTGCCGGCCTCGTTATTGCGCAGCACGATCCATTCCAGGTGGTCGTCGCCATCGGCGGACACCACCTCGGTGCGGGTGTGCACCTTGATGTTCGGGATCTGCGCGATCTGCTGAATCAGGTAGTGCGACATGGACGCTTCCAGCGACGCCCCGCGCACCACAATGTGCACGGTCCGGGCCCGCCGGGACAGGAACACCGCCGCCTGGCCCGCCGAGTTCGCGCCACCGACGATGTAGACGTCCTTGTCGGCGCAGTCGCTGGCCTCGGTCATGGCCGAGCCGTAGTAGACGCCGCGGCCGGTGAATTCGTCCACGCCGGGGGCCGGGTGGTGGCGGTAGTTGACGCCGGTGGCGATGAGCACCGAGTGCGCCGCGACGCTGCCGCCGTCGGCGAACCGCACCACGCGCGCGGAACCGCAGGCCTCGAGGGCCACCACCTCCCGCGCGGTGATCAGCTCGGCCCCGAATTTCACGGCCTGCCGGCGGGCCCGGTCGGCCAGCTGCGCGCCGGAGAGGCCGTCGGGGAAGCCCAGGTAGTTCTCGATGCGGGAACTCTGCCCGGCCTGGCCGCCGGTGGCGGTGCGTTCCACCAGCACAGTGCGCAGACCCTCCGACGCGCCGTAAACCGCCGCGCCGAGACCGGCCGGGCCGCCGCCGACCACGATCAGGTCGTAGAAGTCGCTGGAGGCGTCGGTGTTCAGGCCCACGCCCTCGGCCAATTGCGCGTCGGTGGGCATGATCAGCACTTCGCCGCTGGGATTGATGATGACCGGACAATCGTCCTCGGTGGCATTGGCGGCGGTCAGCAGTCGCGCCCCCTCCGGCTCGTCCACCTGGTACCAGCGATACGGCAACTGGTTGCGCGCCAGGAACTCCCGCACCTCCGAGCAGCGGGCCGACCAGCGGTGGCCCACCACCTTGGTCTCGGTCACCGGCTTGTGCTCGTCCCCGCGCCAGGCCTCCAGCAGGGCGTCGACGACCGGGTAGAGCTTCTCCTCCGGCGGATCCCACGGCTTGAGCAGGTAGTGGTCCAGGTCGACCACATTGATGGCCTCGATGGCGGCATTGGTGTCCGCGTAGGCGGTCAGCAGCACGCGGCGCGCGTACGGGTGCAGGTCCATGGCCTGCTCGAGGAATTCGACGCCGTTCATCCCGGGCATCCGGTAGTCGGCGATCATCACCGCGACCGGCTGGCCGCGCAGTTTCATCTCGCGAAGGGCCTCGAGCGCATCGGCGCCGGACTCCGCCCGCAGAATCCGGTAGTCCGCCCCGTACCGGCGGCGCAGGTCCCGCACGACCGCGCGCGAGACGCCAGGATCGTCGTCGACGCTGAGGATGGCCGGCTTCGCGGCAGCTGGTGAAGTCACTTAACGAGTATGGGCTGACGAGGCAAGACCGCGAAGGCCAGACCGTGCCATGTTCGCGTCAGGCGGAACAGACCTGCGTCCTTGCTCGAACATCCTGGGCACACCGATTCAAATCCGGTGATGCTCAATGAAATCCATCTCGGTAGGGGTGAGCAATCGCTCGAATCGCTCTTCGAGGTCGCCGTTGGCCTTGCGGCGGAAGCGTTTCGTCGATTTGTCGAGCGTCGGGGACTCCGCATCGGTACCGGACTCTTCAGCGGGGAGAAGCGGGACCGTCTTGGTCTCGAGATGCAGGAGCGAACGCAGGTTCACGGCCGATCACCTCACGTTTCCCAATCGGAAAGCTGGTGGCAGTGTCTGTTGCTTCGTCTATCGACATTGTGCGCCGAGCATTACATTTCGGACATCAACACCCCCAGAATGTGATCTAGTTGATTTTCAACCGCGGAATGAACCGGCGGCACATGCTCATACGTGCAGGTGGGTGTGGTGATCCACACCACGGAGCCGAGGTGATCCACGCCACCCGAACTAGGATGCGTGGTACCGATCGTCACGTCCCCGGAGGCAACGTTGCCGAAAACTCTCGAAGCCAGCATCGATATCGCGGCAGCACCCGAGCAGGTCTGGAGCGTTGTCGCCGACCTCAAGCGCATTCCCGAGTTCAGCCCGCAGACCCTGCGCATGCAGCCGCTGGGCCGCGAAGTGCACACCGGCACCTGGACGGTGAACCTCAACAAGGCCAAGGGCTACATCTACCCGACCACTTCCCGGGTGGTGCGATTCGAGCCGAATCGCGCGATCGCCTTCCGCATGACCGAGAACCGGACCATCTGGAGCTACACCCTCGAGCCCACCGCCGACGGCGGCACCAAGCTGGTCCAGCGGCGCGACGTCCCCAGCGGCAAGCTGCCCCGGTGGCTGCAGTTCACCATCGACAACGTCTTCGGCGGTGAGCAGCCCTTCGAAGGCGCGCTCGAGGACGGCATGCAGGTGACCCTCGGGAAGATCAAGCAAACCGTGGAGCGCTGAGCGTAGGTTCGGCCTATGCGACGACTGACAGCGCTCTGCGCCGCCGCGGCCGGTATGGCGCTCGTGCTCACCGGCTGCGGCAGCTCCGACTCCTCGGGCGACCGCACGGTCACCGTCACCGGTACCGGAAAGGTCCAGGGCACACCGGATGTGCTCAATGCCGATCTGGGCACCGAGGTGAGCGCGGCCGATGTGTCCGCGGCCGTGAACCAGGCCGGCGACAAGGCCAAGGCGATCACCGACGCCATGGTCACGGCCGGGGCCAAGCGCGAGGACATCAAGACCAGCGACATGTCCGTGCAGCCCACCTACGGCACCGACGGCCACAACATCACCGGCTATCGCGCCACCAACACCATGCACGTGGCCGTGCGAGACCTGCCGAAGGCCTCGGGCATCCTGTCGGCGGCGGTGCAGGCGGGCGGCAACGACACCCGCATCAACTCGGTGGCCTTCGGGCTGGAGGACAACACCAAGCTGCTGTCCGACGCCCGCGCGCGAGCCTTCGACGACGCCAAGAGCCGCGCCGAGCAGTACGCGGGCCTGTCCGGGCTGAAACTGAAGACGGTCAAGACCATCAGCGAAAACGGCAGCGGCGCAACGCCGACGCCGATGTACCGGGACACCGCCCCGGGCGCCGCACCCAACATCAACCTCGAACCGGGCCAGCAGACGGTCACATTCACCGTGACCGTCGCCTGGGATATGGGATAGCTCGTCCTCTGCGCGCCGCCGGGTGGCGGCGCGCAGAGTCGCTCACTTCCAGTTCGGCAGCTGGGCCACCTGCGCCGCCCAGGACAACCCCGCACCGAAGGCGATGAGCAGTGCGGTGCCGCCGGGTTTGGCGTCGCCCGCGCGCATCATGGCCTCCATGGCCAGCGGGATCGAAGCCGCCGAGGTATTGCCGGTCTCCTCGATGTCATTGGCCAGGGCGCACCGCTCGGGGAGCTTCAGTACCCGCGCCATGATCTCGATGATGCGACCGTTGGCCTGATGCGGGACCATCGCGTCGAGATCGTCCGTGGTCAGGCCCGCCCGCTCGATGGCCTCGCGGCACACCTGCTCCAAAGAGTGTGCGGCCCAGCGGAAGACAGCTGTTCCTTCCATGGCGAGGTAGGGCCGGACAGCATCGAGGCCCTTCTCGTCGATCTCGTCGAAGAACTGAAGCCAGTCCTTGTCCTGGCGGATGGCGTGGTGCTGGGTGCCGTCCGATCCCCAGACGGTCGGGCCGATGCCCGGTTCGCTGGAGGGGCCGATCACCACCGCGCCGGCGCCGTCGGCGAAGAGGAAGGCGGTGCCGCGATCCCTCGGGTTGACCGTGTCCGTCAGCTTTTCCACGCCGATGACCAGCACGTGCCGGGCGGTGCCGCCCTTCACCAGATCCGATGCCATGGCGACCCCGTGGCAGAAGCCGGCGCAACCGGCCGAGACATCGAAGGCGGCCACATTGTTCAGACCGAGCGCAGTGGCGATCTGCGGGCCCGCGGCGGGCGTGAGCAGTAGCCAGGTGGACGTTGCGACGATGACGCAATCGATCTGATCCGCGTCGATCTCCGCTGCTTCGATGGCGTCGCGGGCAGCCGCGGCGCTCATGCTGACGATCGTCTCCTCGCGAGAGGCGAAGCGTCTGTTGCGGATGCCGGAACGTGTCCGGATCCACTCGTCACTGGAATCTATCGGCCCCGCCACCTCGTCATTGGTGACGATTCGCTCGGGCCGGTACACACCGAGCCCGAGCATGGCCGTGTGCTCTGCCCCGTTGATCGAAGCAATTCGAGCAGACATTGGTTCTCTCCTATGTACTGCGTACCGCGCGTCGAACGTGACCTTCATCGGGTTCCTCACCCCCCGCGGACCCACAATGCCGCAGACATGAGGCTCCCTCATCTTAATCGCGATAGCCTCTCATGCCAGTGCTTCCCATCACAATCGAGGGGTCATTGCCGGGTGGCGCACCTCCGGTCCGGGAGGCCGGCCGCGGGTGTTCGGTCACCGAGAACGCGAGCGTCGAACCCACTTCACGTATCGTGTGATCGCGGTCCCTGACCGCATCTACCCGCGCATGAAAGAGGAGCCTGTGGCCCGCCGACCCACCCCGCCCGGCACTCCGGAACAGACCGGCCTCGGCCACGTCGCCGACCTGGTCCGCAAAGCCGTTCCGCCGCTGCATCCGGCAGGTCTGCCGTTCGTGGCCGCACCGCTGGCGGTGGCCACCCTCGGCTATCGGCGGAAGTGGCTGCGCCGCACCGGTTTGCTGGCGGCCGCGGCCTGCGCCGGATTCTTCCGGCACCCGCACCGGGTGCCGCCGAACCGCCCCGGCGTCGTGGTGGCCCCCGCCGACGGCGAGGTCGCCCTGGTAGACACCGCGGTGCCGCCGGCCGAACTCGGCCTGGGTGACGCCCCGCTGCCGCGGGTGAGCATCTTCCTGTCGGTGCTGGACGTGCACGTGCAGCGGGTGCCGGTGAGTGGCCTGGTGGAACAGGTCGCCTACCAGAAGGGCAAGTTCGTCTCCGCCGACCTGCCCGAGGCCAGCGACCGCAACGAGCGCAACAGCATCGTCATCGAGACCGCCTCCGGGCAGCGCGTGGTGGTGGTGCAGATCGCGGGGCTGCTGGCGCGCCGCATCATCTGCGAGGCCGAGACCGGCGACAAGCTGAACATCGGTGACACCTACGGCCTGATCCGGTTCGGTTCGCGCGTGGATACCTACTTCCCGGCCGGGACCAGGCTGCTGGTCACCCCGGGGCAGCGCACCGTCGGTGCGGAAACGGTGCTGGCCGAACTGGATTCATGATGGAACAACTCGCGCCCGCACCGAACGGGCGTCGCCGTAACCGCACCATCCGACTGCTGCCGAGCATGGTGACCATTCTGGGACTGTGCTCGGGCCTGTCCGCGGTGAAGTTCGGCATGGAGGGCAAGCTGGGGATCGCGCTGGCGCTGGTCGGCGCGGCCGCGGTCTTCGACATGCTGGACGGGCGCATCGCCCGCATGCTGGACGCCACCACCAAGATGGGCGCGGAGCTGGATTCACTGTCGGACGCCATCGCGTTCGGCGTCACGCCCGCCCTGGTGCTGTACGTGACCTTCCTGCACGCCGACAGCATCGGCTGGATCCTGGCGCTGATGTTCGCGGTCTGCATGGTGTTGCGGCTGGCCCGCTTCAACACGCTGATGGACGACGACAACCGCCCGGATTGGCAGCGTGAGTACTTCACCGGCGTGCCCGCCCCGGCGGGCGCGCTCATCGTGCTGACGCCCATCGCGCTGTCCGAGCAGTTCGGCGACGGCTGGTGGGTGAGCTTCCCGGTGGTGGCGGTGTGGACGGTGCTGACCGGCCTGCTGTGCGTGAGCACGCTGCCCACCCTGGCCGTCAAGTCGGTGTCGGTGGCCCCGCGCTCCGCGCCCATCCTGCTGGTGCTGGTCGCGCTGGCCGCCGCGCTGCTGGTCACCTACCCGCTCATCCTGATGATGGCGCTGGTCGTGCTGTACCTCGGCCACATCCCGTTCGCGGTGCACTCCGCGCGCTGGGTGGCGGCCCGGCCCGAGACCTGGAACCACAAGCCCGCCGAGCGCCGCGCCCAGCGCAAGGCGCAGCGCCGCCAGCGCCCGCTGGCCGGGCGGGTGCCGCGGGTGTCGGTGTCCACGGCACGGCTGCGCCTGCGCCGCCCGGGTCAGCGCGACCGGGTGTCGAACCGCCCCGGGCGCTGAAACCAACGGCCGGGCCGCAATTCGCCGACGCTACCGTCGGCGGCCGGCCGGCCCGGGCAGAATTGACGGCGTGACCGACGCACAGCCGGGTTTCCAGTTCACCGCTCGCCTGAACACCTCCCCCGCCGACGATCGGCGGGGGGTGGTCCGGTTGCATCCGGACTCGCTGGCGCTGCTGGGCGTGAATCCGTGGGACGTGATCTCGATCGCCGGCGGCAGACAGACCTCGGCGTTGGTGGCGACGCCGGTGAAAGGCAAACCCGTCGGGCGCGGCGAGGCGCTGCTCGACGAGGTGACGATGTCGAACGCGCACATCTCGGCGGGCTCGAAACTGACCATCGCGAAGGTGATTCCGCGCCGGGCCACCCGGATTTCGGTCACGGGCTCGCCGGACGTCATGCGCGCCATCGACGAGACGACACTGCGGCAAGCCCTGCAGGGCAAGGTGGTGTCGATCCAGGACGCCGTCTCGCTGCGACCGATGGATCTCAAACCCGGGGCCAGCCGATCCGGTGTGGCCCAGCAGCTTTCGAGAGCCCTCAATATCGCCTGGACCTCGGAGCTGCTGCGGGTGACGGCCGTCGATCCGCAGCCCGGCCCGGTGGTCGTCAGTACCAACAGCGCGGTGGGCTGGGGTTTCGGCGTCGCCGAGACGGACCTCCCGACGGCTCCCCTGGACGACACGGATACCCGCACCGACCTGCGGGTCAGCGCTCCGGCATCACCACCGCCGTCGGTGGTGGCGGTGGCCGATCTGGCCGGGGTCCAGGCCCAGGCCGCGAAGCTGCGGGAGTGGCTGAGCCTGGCGCTGGACGAGCCCGACCTGCTGAAGAAACTCGGAGCGTCCTCGCATCTGGGGGTCCTGATCACCGGTCCGGCGGGCGTCGGGAAGGCGACGCTCGCGCGGGCCGTGACGGGATCGCGGCGGCTGGTGGAGCTGGACGGTCCGGCGGTCGGTGCGACCGACATCGGGCCCAGGCTGCGCGACGTGTCCGACAAGGTGGCCGAAATCTGTTCCGGCGCAGGCGGAGTGCTGCTGATCACCGATATCGACGCGCTGCTGCCGACGCCGGCCGAACCGGTGGCCACGCTGATTCTCGACCAGTTGCGCGCCGCCGTGGCGCAGGAGACGGTCGCGGTGCTGGCCACGACGTCGAATAGGGCGGGTATCGACCCGCGGCTGCGTGCTCCGGAGCTGTGCGATCGGGAGGTGTCGCTGCCGCTGCCCACCTCCGGGGTGCGCGCGGCGCTGCTGGAGCAACTGCTGCGCAATGTCCCGACCGATGGGCTGAAGCTCGATGAGATTTCCTCGCGGACACCGGGTTTCGTCGCGGCGGACCTGACAGCGCTGGTACGGGAGGCGGCCCTGCGGGCGGCCGCGCGGGCCAGTCGCGAGCAATCGGATCCAATGCTGCTGCAGGAGGATCTGGCCGGAGCGCTGGAGGTGATCCGTCCGCTGTCGCGTTCCGGGTCCGAGGAACTGGCCATCGGCAGTCTGAGCCTCGCCGACGTCGGGGACATGGCAGAGACCAAGCAGTCCCTCACCGAGGCCGTGCTATGGCCGCTGAAGCATCCGGATTCGTTCCAGCGGCTGGGTATCGAGCCACCGCGCGGAGTGCTGCTGTACGGGCCGCCGGGGTGCGGCAAGACCTTCCTGGTGCGGGCGCTGGCGGGATCGGGGCAGGTGAGTGTACACGCCGTGAAGGGCGCGGAGCTGATGGACAAGTGGGTCGGCTCCTCGGAGCGGGCGGTGCGCGAATTGTTCCAGCGCGCACGGGATTCCGCGCCGTCGCTGATCTTCCTGGACGAGGTGGACGCGCTGGCGCCGCGGCGTGGGCAGTCCAGCGATTCGGGCGTCTCGGATCGTATTGTCGCCGCGCTCCTGACCGAACTGGACGGTGTGGAGCCGCTGCGGGATGTGGTCGTGATCGGCGCGACGAACCGGCCCGAACTCATCGATCCGGCCCTGACCCGTCCCGGGCGCCTGGAGCGCCTGGTGTTCGTGCCGCCGCCGGATGCCGATGCCCGCGCCGAAATCCTGGGCACCGCCGCCAAATCCGTGCCGCTGGCCAAGGACGTCAATCTGCGGCGGCTGGCGCGTGAGCTGGAGGGCTACTCGGCGGCGGATTGCTCGGCGCTGCTGCGCGAGGCGGCGCTCGCCGCCATGCGCCGCGATGTCGAGGCCGGCGAGGTGACGGCCGCGGATGTGGGGGCCGCGCGCAAGGCGGTGCGGCCCTCGCTGGATACGGTCCAGGTAGAGGCCCTGCGGCTGTATGCCGCCCAGCGCGAATCGTCGACTCCGCCCGGCGACGTGTCCGGCTACGTCTGAACGCTCCCAACCAGGGCATATGAGACCGATTAGTCTGCTGTGCCAATGGTTTCGCGGCGCGTTCGCCATGCGTGCCGGTAGCGCGCCGAATCTGTACAAAGTAGGCGAGTCGTACCAATCGGTCCGCCTATCACCGGTAATTTTGCGCTGGTGAGGTCGCATCAGGTAGCCGCGGAGACGATCACGGCGCTGGTCGCAGCAACGGTTGCCGGCCTGGCGCTGGCCCTGCCCATCGACTTCGGCTGGACCTCGGAGACGTCGGCCCTGCAGCGGGACCTGCTGACCTACACCCTGCCCCGCGCCGTATCGGCGGGCGCGCTCATCGCCATGATCGCGGCGGTGCTCATCACCACGCTGGGCAGCCCCGTGGCGGCGTGGGCGACCACGCTGGGCGGGCTGCTGGTGCTGCTGGCCAATCACGTGTTCGGCCATGCCGGCGAACCGAATTCGTCGCTGCCCACCATGAACTTCATCGATTCCCTGGCCGGCGGCCTGATCCTGGGCGCGCTGGGAGCGGCGGTGCTGCACCGTCGGCTACCCGCCTTCGGCTGGACCCTGGGCGTTCTGATCAGCCTGCTGCTCGGTTCGGTGAATCCGGTGTCGCGGATCGGCGGCGGCATCGACGCGACGGCGAGCGATCACTGGCACGCCGGCGATGTGCTGCCCATCTGGATGCTCCTGCTCGCGCTGGTCCTGGTCGGCTTCGGGTTCCTGACCCATCGAAAGCGCGAGGTGGAGGAACGGCTCTCGGCGGAGCTGCCGCTGGCCCCGATCCTCGCGGGCGTGGTGCTGGTGCTGGTGACGCTGTTCAGTGCGGAATGGCTGGCCCGGCACGGCGACAGCCATGCGGGCATCGTCCTCGCGGTGGCGACCGCGGTGGGGACCGCCATTGTCGCGGCCATGCTGTTGCCGGGCCGGGACGGCGAGATCGTGCTGCTGGCGGTGGGCCTGGGAGCGGTGGGTTCGGCGACCGTGGCGGCCGAGATGCCGGCCTGGTCGATCCCGCTGCTGGCGGCGGTGTCGGCGGTCGGCATGTGGGTGGGCAGCAGGGGCGGGGGTCCTGCGGTCTCCCTGGCCGCGGGCATGGCGCTCGGGGTGCTCACGGCGTTCACGGCCGATTCGACCCGGGCCTGGCTGATCGTGGGCAGTGCGGCGGCCGTGTCCTGGCTCATCGGTTTCGCCCTGCTGTCCACGCGGCCGCGCTATGTGCCGAGCCGGGTGCTGGGCACCCTGGTGCTGTTCGTCCCGTCGGCGGTGCTGGGCATGCGCGACTATGTGTCGCGCGGCCACTACGCCACGCAATCCGCCGACAGCCCGTCGATGTGCGCGGTGAGCTCCAGCAGCACCGTGGCCCCGGGCTGGACGTCGGCGCTGGTGGCCGGGGGCTGTCTGGCCGGGATCTACCTGCTGCGGCGCAGTCGCCCCCGGATCCCGGCGACGATCGACACCGCGCCCGAATCTCCGAACGACGCGGCCACCTCCGGCTGACCGTGGTGTGACCGGCGAGCGGTCAGGCGCGCACCGCGGATTCGAGCTCCGGGGCCGTGGTCACGGCGTCGCCGAACCAGGTGCGGTAGAAGGCCGTCACATAACCCGCCAGCAGGCCGAGCACGACGATGCCCGCGGGCACCGGATGTTCGGCGAAGCCGGTCGACAGGTACCGGTAGGACAGCAGTAGCCCGGCGAAGAGCGCGGCGCCGGCCGACACCAGCTGCACGCGGGTGCGATCCCAGCCGCGTTCCGGTGCGCGCAGGGCGGATTCGATGGTCAGGCACAGCACCGCGCCCGCCACCAGATCCGCGCCGTAGTGGTAGCCGAAGCCCAGGGTGGCCGACAGGGTGGCGACGAGCCAGAAGCTCCCGCCCCAGCGCAGCCAGACCGGCGCGGGCGCACCCGTGAAGGGGTCGCGGCGCGAGTGGATGAAGATCGACAGCGCCCACGCGGTGTGCAATGACGGCATGCAGTTGCGCGGGGTGTAGTGGTCGAAGGCGATCGAACCCGGCGAGAGGTCCGCCGGCGGCACGACATTCGGCCAGTAGCTACCCAGGGAGAAGACGTGCCCGTCCGCGCCGAACGCGAACATCGGCCCGACGACGGGGAATGCGACATAGAAGACCGGGCCGATGAGGCCGAGCACCAGGAAGGTGCGCACCAGGTAGTGCTTGGGCCAGTCCCCCGTCGTGACCACATTGCGCAGCTGCCAGATGGTCACGATCATCGCGCCGACGGGCAGTTCGATGTAGACCCAGTGCAGCACGGCGGAGGCGATGGGTCCCAGCCAGTCCAGCAGCTGCCCCATCAGCCAGGAGGGGTCGCCCAGGGCGTGGTCCACCAGCACGATGTGTTCGTCGAGCACCCGGGGCCCGGCCAGCACGGTGATGCCCAGCCAGACGTCGGCGACCTTGCTGGACAGCACCAGCAGGATGCCGAGCGCGGCGGCGTGCAGCGCATTGGTGCGGTCCTTGCCCTGCCACTTCCAGCAGGCGAGCCCGATGAGGGCGAGCAGCACGAGAACAGGGCCGTTGCCCATCGCCAGTGGTCCACCGGACAGCGTCCGAATCGCTTGGTACACAAGGTCGATGCCGAGCGCCGCGCCGACCGCCAGGAACCGCCGCCGCCAGCTCAGTCCGATGAGCGCGAGCCCGAGCCCGGCCCACGGCACGGTGAAGGATTTGGCATCACCCGCGAAGTCGGCCCAGATGCTTTCCAGCGGGCCGGTGAAGTGGTGGTGCGAGGCCACGATCTGCAGGACGATGAGCAGCGCCGCCCCCACCGACAGCGCGGCAGTCAGGCCGGCGCGCGGCGACAGCATCCGTAACCCGGTTCGGCGTGCCTCGCCGCCGATTCGGGAGTACGGATCGTCGAGCAGCATCCAGCCATAGTAAACGCCGCATGAACGCCAGCTCTGTGAGTAGTTGAACGCCGCCCATCTCACCAGATGAACAGGCCCCGGTCAGCGCGGCATCGCTCCTGGCCACGCGTACACCGTACGTAGACGGTCGTAATCGAAATCACAACCGTGCAAGACGGTTCCGCGGTGCGCGAGTTCGTGGACCTCAGTACTCGAGTTCGCGGACCAGCGAATCGACGACCGCGACCAGATCGCCCTGCGCGGTCGCGGCCACCCGGCGCTGACGCTGATAGGACGCGCCCTTCTTCGGGATGTCGGCGACCATGGCGAGCTCGTTCTCGCAGCCGAGGCTCTTGGCGGTCGGCTCCAGCCGGTTGAGCAGTTCCATCAGGTCGTCGGTGACCAGTCGCTCATTGCTGTCGGCGTCGGTGATGACGATGGCGTCGAGCCCGTATCGCGCTGCGCGCCACTTGTTTTCCTGCACATGCCAGGGCGGCAGGATGGCCGGCATGGTCTCGCCGGATTCCACCCGGCGGTCGAGATCCACCACCAGGCAGTGGATCAGCGCCACGATGGCCGCCAGTTCGGCCTTGGTGGGGGTGCCGTCGCAGACGCGGACCTCGATGGTGCCCCACTTGGGCGCGGGCCGAATGTCCCAGTGCATGCCGCCGAGTTGTTCGATCACACCGGTTTTCATCTGGTCGTGCACGAAACCCTCGAACTGGTCCCAGTTCTCGAACTGGAAGGGCAGTCCGGCCGTGGGCAGCTGCTGGAACATGAGCGCCCGGTTGCTGGCGTATCCGGTGTCGACGCCCGCCCACATGGGCGAGGAGGCCGACAGCGCCAGCAGGTGCGGATAGGACGGCAGCAGCCCGTTCAGGATGGGGAAGACCTTGTCCGGGTGGGAGATTCCGACGTGCACGTGCACGCCCCAGATGAGCATCTGGCGGCCCCACCACTGGGTGCGCTCGATGAGTTCGTCGTAATGCGCACTGCGCGTGAGCTGTTGGGTGGACCACTGCGCGAAGGGATGGGTGCCGGCGCAGAACAGGTCGACGCCGACCTGGTCGGCGGCGCGGCGCACGGTGTCCTGGGTGGCCCGCAGTTCGTCGACCACCTCGCTCACGGTGTCGTGCTTACCGGAGACGAGTTCGACGGTGTTCTTCAGCAGTTCCTTGGTGATCTGCGGGGTGCCGTCCCAGGCGCGCAGATCACCGCAGGCTTCGAAAACCGCTGCGGCGGTGTTGGACAGGTCGCGCGTGTGCTTGTCGACGAGCGCGACCTCCCATTCCACGCCGAGCGTGTGCCGGGGCGATGAGTTGAAGGGGACCTTCGTTCTGCCTGCCCCGGCCATGGCTCACCTCGAGAGGGTTCAGGCGACGACGCCGCAGGCGACCCGTGCACCCGCGTCGCCGGTCGCGAGGGTGTCCGCATCCGGTGCGGGCGCGTACCGGGTGGGAATGTTGCCGAAGTTGTCGGCGCCGGCGTGGATGATCAGCGCCTTGCCCTTGACCTCGTCCAGGGTGAAGGCGTCGGTGGTGGTGACCAGCTTGGCGGTGCCGTCCTTGAGCACCTCGAGCGAGGTCAGGTCGCCGCTGGCCGGGTGGGTGCTCTGGTCGCCGACCTGCAGGTGGCCACCGGCGGAGAGGAAGTCGCCGGGCGCGCCGCCCGCGGGTGCGGTGGAGTTGGGCTCGCACTTGCCGACCGAGTGGACGTGCAGGCCGTGGAAGCCGGGCTTCAGCCCGTGCGCCTCGACGGTGATCTGGAGGTGGTTGCCCACCTTCGCGATGGTGGCGGTCCCGACGGTGCCGCCGCTGGGGTCCTTCAGCGTGACGCTGGACGAATCCTCCGGAGCATTGCCGCCCTCGGTCCCCTGCGTGCCGGCGGGGGCCTGCGAGCTGGTGAACACCGGCGGGGTCGTCCCCTTGACGTCGCTCGACTCTTGGCTGTTGGAGCAGGCGGTGAGGCCGAGGGCTGCGACCGCGAGCACCGGAGCAACAGTCCACCAGGACGGGCGACGAGTTGTGGACGAGGCCATCGGGGAACTCCTTTACGAGTCCGAGTTTATCGGGAAAGCAGGGTGGACATACTTCGTACCGGACAAGATGATGCCAGAGACGTGCCTGTGTGCCGTGGAGGGGCCGGACGGTTTCTTTCGAGCGACCCGACAGTGCCTTACCAACTGCGATTCAGTGCCTTGTCAACAGCGATTCAGTGCCTCTGTCAACAGCGATTCAGTTACCGGTGACGATGACGATGACGCCGGTGGGCGAGTCCGAGATTCCGGGGAATCGGGGTTCGGCCGAGCAGCCCAGTTGCGCGGCGATGGCCTGGGCCAGCGCCTGCTCCTTGGGCGAACTGCCGTAGTACACAGTGGTTTTCGGAATGACGCCGTTCGCGTAGTTGCCCACCTCGGTGACGTTGTACCCGTCGGAGGTGAGCTGGTCGCCGGTCTTCTTGGCCAGGCCGGGCACGGTGCCGTTGTTGTAAACCCGTACGGGAAGGGTCTTGTCGACGCCCGCGGCCGCGGTGGTGGTCGCGGTAGTGGTCGTGGGCAGCGCCGCCGTGGTGGTGGGCGCGACCGGTGGGGTGGTGGTGGCCTGGGCCGAATTCTGCTGTGCCGCAGTGGTGGTGGCCGCGGCGGTGCTCGACTGCGAGGTCGAGTCGGCGCTGCTGCTCGAGGAGTCCGAACTCGACAGCGACATCGCGCCCAGCCCGGCGAACACGATGGCCAGCGCGATCAGGACCATCGCCAGGGCCCGCAGCGGCGGGCCGCCGGCCGACGAATTCGGGTTGCTCACGGCGTCGAGCCTAATGGGTGATGGGGCGCCCGCGCGGGATCAAGCGCGTACGCACGCGGTGCTGGAGGCTGGTTCACATTCCGGGCGGGGTTCACACCTGGAAACCGAGACGGCGTGCGGCCCTGGTCTTCTGGCGGCTGGCGCGCAGCCGGCGCAGGCGTTTGACCAGCATGGGGTCGGCGGCCAGCGCCTCCGGCTTGTCGACGACCGCGTTCAGGACCTGGTAGTAGCGGGTGGGTGAGAGGTCGAAGAGCTCACGGATGGCTTCTTCTTTCGCACCGGCGTACTTCCACCACTTGCGCTCGAAGTCGAGAATGTCGAGCTCGCGGCGGGAAAGCCCGTGTGCGCCATCCTCGCCGGAAGGGCCGTCCTCGCTTGCGGGGATGTCGCGTGCCGCTGCGCTGTCCATAGTGCTCCCTCGCCGAGTGGTCACCAGACGAATATGGTGCTTTGTGCGTCGCCGATCATTCAACCACGCGGCGGAGTCGTCCCGATGCGTACCGATCGGCGTGTTCTGTGCGCCCGCCCGGCGTGTCGCCGTGGACCGGGTCCGTCCAGTGTGCGAGGTCAGTCTGCCCTACGACAGCGGCAACAGGCACCTCGAGCAGCCCGGCAACCACACAGTAGGCTGCTCAGCATGGCTATTCTCCCGATTCGCATTGTCGGCGACCCGGTTCTGCACCGCGCGACCACTCCGGTCACGCAGACCCCGGAGGAGCTGGCCGAGCTGATCGCGGACATGTACGAGACCATGGACGCCGCCAATGGCGTGGGTCTGGCCGCCAATCAGGTCATCATCAAGGACGAGGACGAGGTCTCGCCGCGCATCTTCGTCTACGACTGCCCGGATGACACCGACGGCGCGAAGATGGTCCGCCGCCGCGGCTGCGTCGTGAATCCCGTGCTGCAGACCTCGGAGATCCCGGAATCCATGCCGGATCCCGATGATGACGAGGAGGGCTGCCTGTCGGTGCCCGGCGAGCAGTTCCCCACCGGACGCGCCGACTGGGCGAAGGTCACCGGCACCGACGAGCACGGCGAACCGGTCGAGATCGAGGGCCGCGGCTTCTTCGCCCGCATGCTGCAGCACGAGACCGGACACCTGGACGGCTTCCTCTACGTCGACGTGCTGATCGGGCGCAATGCCCGGGCCGCCAAGAAGTCCATCAAGCGAAACGGCTGGGGCAAGCCGGGTTTGAGCTGGGTACCGGGCACCGTGCCGGATCCCTTCGGACACGACGACGACGATCTCGACGACTGATCGGGTATGACCGATTCCGAACTCCCGCCGATCGGTAAGCGGGTGGTGGTTCGCTACCGCCTGCCCGCGGGCTATCCGCAACCGCTGACGGATGTGATCGGTGAACTCACCGAGACCGATCCGCTGACCGTGCGCACCGCCGACGGCCAGGTGGTGTCGATCGCCTGGGATCGGGTGGTGGCCTGGAAACCGCTCGGGCCCAGGCCCATTCGGACCAGCGAGATCCGCGCGCTGGAGGCGGCCGCGGCCGACGGCTGGCCGGGCCTGCGGCGGTCCTGGATCGGCGGCTGGCTGCTGCGCGCCGGGGACGGGTACACCAATCGCGCGAATTCCGCGGTGCCGCTGGGCGGTACGGACGGACCCGCCCTGATGGACACCGAGACCCTGCATCGGATCGCCGAGTGGTACACCGCGCACGGCCTGCCCGCACAGTTCCAGCTGCCCGACCGGCTGGCCACCGTGCCCGCGGACTGGCGCAGCTGGAACGAAACCCAGGTGCTGGCGGTCGATATCGAGACCATGGCGCTGCCGTCCGGACCGCCGATGGTGCGCTTCACCGCGGATCCGGACGGGGCCTGGCTGTCCATGCACCGGCATCGCGGCGGGGACGCCGAACTCGGGTCGACCCCGGTGGTGGAGGTGCTGACGGCGGTGCGCGACGGTCAGGTCGCCTTCGCCACGCTGGGTTTGCAGTCGCCGCTGGCCATCGGCCGGGTCGCGGTCACCACCGCCCCGGACGGCCGCTGCTGGGCGGGGCTGACCTGCGTCACGGTGGCGAACGGGCATCGGCGGCACGGGCTGGGCGCGCTGGTGTGCGCGGAGATGATCCGCTGGGGGCAGTCACACGGGGCCACGCACGCGTACGTGCAGGTGTCGGACGAGAATGACGCGGCGCTGGCGCTGTACCAGGAGATGGGGTTCGTCGAACACCACCGCTACCGGTACGCCGCGCCCTGATTGCGTGCCACTCGCTTTCGCAAGACACTAGTTCTGAAAGGTTCACCACTCGTGCGCATCGCTACCTGGAACGTGAATTCGATTCGTACCCGGCAGGATCGGGTGCTGGCGTGGCTGGACCGCGCCGATATCGACATGCTGGCCATGCAGGAAACCAAGTGCAAGGACGAGCAGTTCCCGTTCGAGGCCTTCGAGGCGGCCGGGTACGAGGTCGCGCACGTGGGCTACAGCCAGTGGAACGGTGTGGCCATCGCCTCCCGGGTCGGGATCGAGGATGTCGAGATCGGCTTCCCGGATCAGCCCGGATTCGACAAGGACGCCGGGGAATCGCTGCTCAGCGCGCCGGTGGTGGAGGCCCGCGCGATCAGCGCGACCTGCGGCGGGGTGCGGGTGTGGAGCCTGTACGTGCCCAATGGCCGCGCTCTGGACGATCCGCACTACACCTACAAGCTGGAATGGCTTGCCGCCCTGCGCAGTGCGGGCAGCAAGTGGCTGTCGGAGGATCCGGACGCGCAGATCGCGCTGGTGGGTGACTGGAATATCGCGCCGACCGATCTGGATGTGTGGTCGCCGGAATTCTTCGAGGGCAAGACGCATGTGTCCGAGCGGGAACGCGACGCCTTCGACGCCTTCGGCGAGGTGGGCTTCAGCGACGTGATGCGGCCCTTCCACCCGGGCCCCGGCGTCTACACCTACTGGGACTACACGCAGCTGCGCTTCCCCCGGAAAGAGGGCATGCGCATCGATTTCATCCTCGGCTCCCCCGCCCTGTCGGCCCGGGTCACCGAGGCGAACGTGGACCGCGAGGAGCGAAAGGGCAAGGGCGCCAGCGATCATGCGCCCGTGGTGGCCGAACTCGCCGACTAGACGGACCGGCTCTTGATGGCGTCGCGGGAGATGAAGACGTCGTAGCTGCCCGCAGCCGCGATGACCGCGTTGCCGTAGGCCGAGCGCACGAAAGGCCTTGTGTACCAGGACTGATTCTTCA
The DNA here is from genome assembly GCF_042755705.1 of Nocardia sp. NPDC059154. NCBI lineage: Bacteria > Bacillati > Actinomycetota > Actinomycetes > Mycobacteriales > Nocardiaceae > Nocardia > Nocardia sp. NPDC059154. The sequence goes on along the minus strand of NZ_JBHZCS010000043.1, from coordinate 62,316 downwards.
TGTCCTGGAAGAAGTCGGCGTCGCTGCCATTGAGGAAGATCTGATTCTGCTTGGTGGCGATGCCGTCCAGCCGCTGGCCGTAGAGCCGGGTCACCTTGTACCCGGAGTTGAAGCCGAGCGCGTTCACCCACGGTTCGAGTTCCACGATATTGGCCTGCAGTACCCACAGGTCGCCCTCGACCTGATAGGTCTGGTGCTGGTCGCCGTGGTCCTTGTCGCCGTAGAGGGTCAGTTCCACGTTCATCAAGTGCTCTTGCCCCGCAACAGGTTTGGCCTCGATGTGCGCCGCCTTCACCTCCCCGGTGAGCCCGAGAAACGTCTGCAGCAGCGTGGTGATCCACAGGATCACGACCGCGACGAGCACCAGCCCGGCCGCACCCGCGCCCCGGCCGGCCAGGGCCCGCCACCCCACCTTGCGCGCTTTCAGAACAGCCGTGACGAGCAATCCGATCGCCGCGATGCCGAGTACCAGCAGCAGCATCTGGATCCAGCCGAAGGTAACCGGGAAGACCATGCCGTTGTTGTACCCGCTGGGGACGACACTTCACGGCGCCGTCACACATCGAATGTGCGTGTCGCATCGGCGAGTCGCGCCTCGCCGACAAGACACACAGGAACTCGCTCGGGGGCCGGGTGGATCGGGGAGTCTGCGGGCTGATCCACCCGGCCGTCGAGCAACTTTCCGCGCACGGTGCACCACCCGGGTTTGATGAAGTGTGGGCACCGCGTTCCGGGACCGTCCGGCGACGGCCCCGACCTGGTGATCCGGACCGGGGGTGCGGCGAGATAACCACTCCCGAGCCCCGCCACCGTTCCCCACTCCGGTCACCCGTACCGGACGGTAATGCAATCTGGTGCTGGAGCGGCCCAGATACCACGCCGATGGCACGAATCGAGAGTGCTCGAGGCACGGAAAGTCACAGTTATCTTCAAAGTAGCTACACGTTCGAATATCTCGTGCAGAATGCCGGTCAAAACCCGGCCCCGGCCGGTGGCGGACCTCGGAGGGGCGAGATGAACAATCCGACAGGCTCGAGTGCGCACCAGGTACTCGACGAGATCCTCACGCGCTACGGCAGCCTCGACGCCTTCAGCGCCCACCTACACGCCGTGCTGGACGCACCGACCATCGTGCTCCCCAACCCTGTGGTCACTCCCGCCGCCGGCGGACGGCACCGACGTCGAGACCCCGCCGACCGGGGACCGGCGAGCCGGGTGGCGTGAAGCAAACCGGCCCCGCACCGAACAGGTGCGGGGCCGGGGATGCGCGTGGGTCAGAAAGCGGCTTCGTCCAGCTTCATGATGTCGTTGTCGATGTTCTCGACGACCGAGCGCACGCCGCTGATGAGCGGCAGCTTGTTCTTCGCGAACCAGGACGCCACGCCGACCTTGCCGGTGTAGAAGTTCGTGTCCTTGTCGGCCGCACCGGCGTCCAGCGCCGCCTGGGCGATGGCGGCCTGCTCCAGCAGTCGCCAGGAGATGACGAGATCGCCCACGGCGTACAGGAATCGGACCGAACCCAGACCGACCTTGTAGATCTCGTCGATCTGCTGCTGCGCGGCCATCAGGTAGCCGGTGAGGGTGGCCGCCATGGCCTGCACGTCGGCCAGCGCCGCGCCGAGCAGCCCGCGCTCGATCTTGAACTGGTCCGGGCCGGCGTCGATGAACTGCTGCATCAGGCCCGCGACGTGCGCGAGCGCCACGCCCTTGTCGCGAATGATCTTGCGGAAGAAGAAGTCCTGCGCCTGGATGGCGGTGGTGCCCTCGTACAGCGAGTCGATCTTGCAGTCGCGGATGTACTGCTCGATCGGGTAGTCCTGCAGGTAGCCGGAACCACCCAGGGTCTGCAGCGATTCGGTCAGGCTCTCGTACGCCCGGTCCGAACCGCAGCCCTTGACGATCGGCAGCAGCAGGTCGTTGACCTTCTCCGCCAGCTCGGCGTCCACCCCGTAATTGGCCTGCGCCACATCGGCGTTCTGGTACGAGGCGCAGTACATGTACAGCCCGCGCAGACCCTCGGCGTACGCCTTCTGGGTGGCCAGCGAACGACGCACGTCCGGGTGGTGGGTGATGGTGACGCGCGGTGCGCTCTTGTCGGCCATCTGGGTCAGATCCGCGCCCTGCACGCGCTGCTTGGCGTACTCCAGGGCGTTCAGGTACCCGGTGGACAGCGCGCCGGTGGCCTTGGTGCCCACCATCATTCGCGCGTTCTCGATGACCTTGAACATCTGCGCGATGCCATTGTGCTTGTCACCGACCAGGTAGCCGACGGCCGGAAGGTCGCCGCCGAAGGTGATCTCACAGGTGGGCGAGGACTTGATGCCCATCTTGTGCTCGACGCCGGTGACCAGCGCGCCGTTCTTGGCGCCGAGTTCCATGGTCTCGGTGTCGAACAGGAAGCGCGGCACCACGAACAGCGACAGGCCCTTGGTGCCCGGGCCGGCGCCCTCGGGGCGGGCCAGCACCAGGTGGAAGATGTTGTCGGCGGTGTCGCCCACATCGCCACCGGAGATGAAGCGCTTCACGCCCTCGATGTGCCAGGTGCCGTCGGCCTGCTGGATCGCCTTGGTGCGGCCCATGCCGACATCGGAGCCGGCGTCCGGCTCGGTGAGCACCATGGTGCCGCCCCAGCGGTTCTCCCACGCGTGGGTGGCCCACTTCTGCTGCTGCTCGGTGCCCTCGTCGAAGAGCACCTTGTGCATGAGCGGACCCATGTTGAAGAACGAGGCCGAGTTGTTCGCGGCGACCAGCATTTCCTGGATGCCCCAGATGAGGGCGTTGGGGGCGGGCACGCCACCCATCTCCTCGGCCATGCCCAGACCGGAGTACCCGGCCTCGTTGACCGCGGCCACGGTCTTCTTCAGCGATTCCGGCACGGTGATGGTGTGCTGGTCCGGAATGAACTCGACCGGGTTGCGATCGGCTTCGACGAACGATTCCGCGATCGGCCCCTCCGCCAGGCGCTTCGCCTCGGCGAGCATCTCCCGCGCGGTGTCGGCGTCCAGGTCGCCGTAGGCGCCCTGGTCCAGCAGTTCCCCGATACCCAGTACTTCGAACAAGTTGAACTCGATGTCTCGTAGGTTCGCCTTGTAGTGGGACACGGAAGGGCCTCCTCGGCTGAGTCTGAACTGGTGGAGCAATGTCGAAGATCTGGTCGAGCGTCTCGAAGATCAAGGCGAGGTTGCCGTACGCCTGTCCTGTTACGCAAGCGTAGGTACGCCTCTTTACCCGGAAAGCCCCGTTCGACCGGGAAGAATCCCGAAAAGTTAACCCCGCCGTTATGTGCTGGACCGGGACCCGCGGGCATACAGCCCCTTGGCCTGCTGCGGAGTGACGGTCGCGGGATTCGTGGGAACCCCGGCTCGCATGTGCTCCTCGAGCAGATGGCCGGCGAATGTGGCATTTGCGGCCCGGGCCGGCCGGGCCGCGGGGGACAACGTCAGGGATTCATTTCGTAGACCCCGGCCAGGGCTTCGACCTGCGCCGATACGCGGTCGAAGCGGGCCTGGTCGGCGATCGGGCGGCGGACCAGATCCAGGGCGCGGATCTGCTGGGCCTTGGTGGCGGTCGGTTTGGTGTGCAGGGTCAGGGCGTGCTCGGAGAACTCGCGGACGAAGAGGTCGAAGAGTTGGTCGAGCACCGACTCGTCGGCGCCGGCGATCTCGGCCTGTTCGAGGATGAGCTGGGCGTACGGGACCGTGGTGAACAGCTCGCCGAGGGCGAAGAGGAAGTCGACGTCCTGCTGCTGTGCGGCGGTCGGGGTGGCGGCCGCGAGCAAGGTTTGGAAGGCGAGGGCCTGTTCCAGGAAGACCGCGACATTCGGGATGTGGGCGAACTTCTCGAAGACCGGTCGCCAGTCGGTGAAGCGGATCTTGCCGAGGCCGCTGCTCGGGCCCTGGCGGAACAGGAATTCGTCGTCGGCGGCGTCGCGGCGGGTGGGCACGGGAGCGTGTGCGGCCCGGGCGAATTCGCCCTTCAGCGCGGGCACCGCCTTGGCGGCCGGGCCGCTGGCACGACGGCTGGTCCAGCTCAGCGCCCCGGACACCGCTCGCACCGCGCCCTTGGGCGCGACGCCCGCGCCCGGCAGGTAACGCAGCGCGGCGAGCCCGGCGTCGGCGGGGTGGAACATGAAGTTGGGCATGAACTTCAGCGACAGGGCCATGTTCACGTGGACGGTGCCCTCGAGCCGTGGCAGGCCGAACATGCCGACCATGGCCATCGGGAAGTACATGTCGTTCTCGAAGCCGCGCGCCGCGATGACGTCGGCGAGGTCCTCGTACAGCCGCTGGCCGTGCCGGGTGACCGACATCTTCTCGATGGCGTTGAAAAGCAGGTAGCGCCGGTCGTTCTCATTGGCCGAGCGCAGGTAGTCGATGGCCCGCTCGCTGTAGAGCTTCATGCCGATCAGGCGGGCGTAGCTGTCCGCCAAAAGCGATTTCACCTGCGGGAACTCGGTCACCCGGTGCCCGAACAGGATTCGGTTGTACGCGTGGCCGACCGCCTCGAACATGGCATGCTCACACGCGCCGACCGCACCGAAACCGAGATTGAACTTGCCGACATTGACGGTGTTCATGGCGGCGTCGAAGGCCGCGCGCCCGGTGTGCAGGATGTCGGATTCGGCGACCGGGTACCGGTCGAGATCGAAAGCGGCCACATACATCTGGGAGTCGACGACGTTCTTGCGCAGCTTGTAGTTCTTGTGCCGGGAGTCGGCGGCGAAGAACAGATAGCCCGAGTACTCCTCGTCGGTCATCTTCCGCAGGAAGTCCGAGGAGTCGATGATCGGCTTGTCGGCGCGGCGGCCGAAGACCGACACCATGCCCGCGAGATTGCCGTTGCCGATGTAGTGCTTGCTTCCGGTGGCGGTGTAGCCGCCGCCCGGTTTCGGTTCCAGCACCATGTCGGTGGAGTAGATGTCGGCGCCGTGCTCCTTCTCGGAGAGGCCGAAGGCGAAGATCTCGCCGGATTCCAGCAGCGCGGCGGCGCGGGCCTTGGCCTCGGCATTGGCGCTCTGCCAGATCGGGCCGAGGCCGAGGATGGTGACCTGCCACACGTACCAGTACTGCATGCCGTAGAAGCCGAGGATCTTGCTCATCATGGCGATACGCGCGGTGTCCCAGCGCTTGTTCGGGTCGCCGCCGGCCTGCGCCGCCGGGGTCAGGAAGGTCGCGAAGATCCGTTCGAGCTTGATGAAGTCCAGGAAATCCGCGTACCAGACCCGGTCCCGGCTCTCGGCCAGCAGCCTGGTCTTGCCGAAAGTCTCGAAGTAGTCGACGGTGGCGCGCAGCAGCCGCCTGGTCTCGGCGTCGAATTCGGCGAATTCGCAGGTCTTCGGATTGAACAGGGTCTGACTCATCGGGATTCGTCTCCTCCGGCCGGGGGCGTCCACGGCTCCTCCGGGTGGTTTCCTTCGTGAATGTAGCATTTTTGTGCACTGCTGTAGGAAACGATCTTGTTACCGGCTCGGACCAGCGGGTCCCCACCCCGCGCGCACTGCTATCGTCGGTGCGCATGGGCATCGATTCGGCGATACGACCACGCCAGCGCGCGCGGCATCTGGGTCCCGAACGGCGTCGCCCGCAGGTCCTCGACACCGCCCTCGAGATCGCCGTCGCCGACGGCATCGCGGCGGTGACCATCGCCGCCGTGGCCGACCGCATGAAGGTCACCCGCCCGGTCGTCTACGCCTGCTTCGCCGATCGGGTGGAGCTCCTCGAAGCGCTCATCCGCCGCGAGGAGGACTACCTGGTGCAGGGCGTCATGGACACGCTGCCGCGCCGCCGGGTCGAAGCCGACGAGGCGGTCTTCGTGGAGGGCTTCCGCGCCCTGCTGCACACGGTGTCCCAGCGGCCCGACACCTGGCGCCTGCTGTACGGCAATCCCGATCCGGCCGTGGCGGATTCGTTCGGCAAGGGCCGGCTGCTGGCCGTGGAGCGCTGCACCCGGCGGTTGCGCCCGACCCTGAAGGCCTGGGGCACCGCGCAGGCCGAACGCAAGCTGCCGGCCCTGGTCGAGCTGTGGGTCTCGGCCGGCGAGGGTGCGGTGCGCACCCTGCTCACCGATCCGGGCGAGTGGACCCCCGACACACTGGGCGAGTTCGTCGGCGCGGCGGTGTATCGGGCCCTGCGCCACGCTTGAGAATCCGGGGTCCTGCCGTTATCCGGTGGCTACGATGGGAAAGGGACCATCGGTCATCGGGAGGCCGCCATGACGTTCTATCGGCAGGTTGGTTCGGTGCCGCCCAAGCGGCACACGCAGCATCGGGACGAGCGGGGCACGCTCTATTACGAAGAGCTGATGGGCGAAGAGGGCTTCTCCGGTGATTCCTCGCTGCTCTATCACCGGGGATTGCCTCCGGCCATTGTGGATTCGTCGGTGTGGATACTGCCCGAGCAGCGGCTGTACCCGAATCATCCACTGCGGCACCGGCATCTGAAGCTGCACGAACTGTTCCTGGGCGACAAGCCGGCCGACAGCGATGTGGTGACCGGGCGGCGGCTGCTGCTGGGCAATGCCGATGTGCGCATCTCCTACGTGGCGGCGCTGCGGGAATCGGCGCTGTACCGCAATGCCGTCGGCGACGAACTCGTCTACATCGAATCCGGTTCGGGGCGGGTGGAAACCGTCTTCGGGGCACTGCCGGTACGGCAGGGGCATCAGGTGCTGCTGCCGCGCGCCACCACGCATCGTTGGATTCCCGACGGCCCCGAACCCTTGCGCGCCTATGTCATCGAGGGCGCCGGCCACATCACCCCGCCCAAGCGGTATCTCTCGAAATACGGCCAGTTCCTGGAGAACTCGCCCTATTGCGAGCGGGATCTGCATGGGCCTGCAGAGTTGATGCAGACCGACGGCGAGAACGTGGAGGTGCTGGTCAAGCACCGTCCCGCCGGTGAGATCGTCGGCACCAGCATGGTGTACGCCAGCCACCCCTTCGACGTGGTGGGCTGGGACGGCTGCCTGTACCCGTTCACCTTCGATATCGCCGACTTCGAACCGATCACCGGCCGCGTGCATCAGCCGCCGCCGGTGCATCAGGCCTTCGAGGGGCAGAACTTCGTGATCTGCAATTTCGTGCCGCGCAAGGTGGACTACCACCCGCTCTCGATACCGGTCCCCTACTACCACTCGAATGTGGACTCCGACGAGATCCTCTTCTACTGCGGCGGAAACTACGAGGCGCGCAAGGGATCCGGGATCGGGCAGGGCTCGGTGTCGGTGCATCCGGGCGGGTACGCGCACGGGCCGCAGCCGGGGGCCTACGAGCACAGCATCGGCATCGATTTCTTCGACGAGCTGGCGGTCATGGTGGACACCTTCCACCCGTTGCAGCTGGGTGAGGGCGCGCTGGCGTGTGAGGACGCGCGGTATGCCTGGACCTGGTCGGGGCGAGGGCCGTCCGAGTGGATCTGAGTCCGAGTGGTGCGACGGTGCAGGGGTTGGTGACATGGGATCGGGTGGTGGGGAAATGAGCAGCCGGGTGCGGATCGAGGTGCCCGCGGGTTCCGGATTCGGTCCGGAACACCTGCCGTACTGCGTGTTCCGCCCGCTGGGCGGGGACCCGCGGGTGGGGGCGCGGCTGGGCGATTCGATCATCGATCTGGCGGTGGCCCTGGATGATCCGATGTTCGCGCAGCCCAACCTGAACGCCTTCATGACCCAGGGCCCGCAGTGCTGGCGGGAGGTGCGCGAGCGGGTGCGCGCGGCGGCCGACGCGGAACTGCCCGCGCCGGCGGTGCATTCGGTGCGGGCGGTGCGGCTGGACCTGCCGGTGGAGATCGGCGACTACGTCGACTTCTACGCCAGCCTCGATCACGCCACCGCCATGGGCCGGATGCTGCGGCCGGCCGGTGAACCGCTGCTGCCGAATTGGCGGCACCTGCCGGTGGGGTATCACGGGCGCGCGGGCACCGTGGTGGTGTCGGGCACGGATGTCGTCCGGCCGCACGGGCAGCGCCGGACCGATTCCGGCACACCGGATTTCGGGCCGAGCCGCCGCCTCGATATCGAGGCCGAACTGGGCTTCGTGGTGGGCGCGGGCTCGCGGCTCGGTACGCCCATCGGGACCGGAGAGTTCGCCGAGCACGTCTTCGGGGTGGCGCTGGTGAACGACTGGTCGGCCCGGGATATCCAGGCCTGGGAGGGGCAACCGCTGGGCCCGTTCCTCGGCAAGTCCTTCGCGACCAGCCTGTCGGCGTTCGCGACTCCGCTCGACGCGTTGGCCGCCGCGCGGATTCCGCTGCCGCCGCAGCATCCGGAGCCGCTGCCGTATCTGCGGGACGACACGTCCTGGGGACTGGACATCACGCTGACCGTCGAGTGGAACGGCCAGGTGATCTCCACTCCCCCGTTCCGGCGCATGTATTGGTCGGGGCCGCAGATGCTCGCGCATCTGACGGTCAACGGCGCGTCGACCCGCACCGGCGACCTGTTCGCCTCCGGCACCATCTCGGGGGCCGATCGTGGCGAGCGCGGGTCGCTGATGGAAATGAGCTGGGGCGGTACCGAACCGATCGAGTTGAACGGGGTCCAGCGGACCTTCCTGCAGGACGGCGACGAGGTGGTCATCACGGCCACCGCACCCGCCATCGGGGGCGGTCACCTGGAGCTGGGTGAGGTGCGCGGGCGCATCACGAAAGCCGAGTGATAGCTAATCCGCATCACCATGAACATCATCACTGACCCTACCGACCGGTAAGTCAGGAACGTTACCGTTCCGAAGGTCTGAAGACTTCGGAGGGTGGCGTCAATGTTGACCAGTTCTGCCCGGTTCGCCATGGCACGCCCGCGCGCGGTCCTGGTGGCCGCGCTCCTGTTGATGCTCGTGTGCGGTGGCTTCGGAGCCACCGTGAAATCCCACATGGTCGGCGGCGGCTATCTCACCGACTCGCTGGAGTCGGTGCGCGCCAATGACTTCATCACGAAGAACTTCCCCGGCGGCAATCCCAACCTCATCGTCATGGTCAGCGGTGACGGGGGCGTCAACAGCCCACAGGTGCGCGGCGAGGCGCAGCGCGTCACCGACGAGCTGAGCCAGGACCCGACGGTGACCGGCGTGCAGTCGTATTGGACCAGCCTCGCCGCCCGGTCCGATCTGGCCGCCGCACTGAAGAGCAAGGACGGGCAGCGCGGGCTCATCATGGCCACGGTCACCGGCACCGACACCGAGGTGCAGAACCGGGCCGCCGAGCTGTCGAACCAGCTCAATGGGGACAACGACGGCGTGCAGGTCCGGGTCGGCGGCATGGCCGGTTCCTTCGCCGATATCAATCACCAGGTCGAGAAGGACCTGCTGCTGGCGGAGGCCATCGCGGTGCCGGTATCGGCGCTGCTGCTGGTGCTGGTGTTCGGCAGCGTGGTCGCGGCGCTGCTGCCGGTCGGCGTGGGACTGTTCGCGATCGCCGCGACGCTGGGCATTCTGCGCGGGCTGACCACGGTCATGGATGTCTCCATCTTCGCGCTGAACATGACCAGCGCGCTGGGGCTGGCCCTGGCCATCGACTACAGCCTGTTCATTGTCAGCCGGTATCGCGAGGAGCTGGCCAATGGCCGCGATACCCGGGCAGCCATTCTGCGTTCGGTGCAGACCGCGGGCCGCACCGTGGTGTTCTCCGGCTTGACCGTCGCCCTGGCCCTGGCGGCGCTGGCGGTGTTCCCGCAGCCGTTCTTCAAGTCCTTCGCCTACGCCGGTGTCGCCGTCGTCGCCGCGGCCGTGGGCGCGTCGGTGCTGTTGCTGCCCGCCGCGCTGGTGCTGCTCGGCGATCGGGTGAACGCCTGGGATCTGCGGAAACCGGTGCGCCGCCTGCTCGGTCGCGGCGAGCCCGCGCCCAAGCCGGTCGAGACCACCTTCTGGTACCGGCTGGTGACCGCGGTCATGCGGCGGGCGCTGCCGGTCGCGGTGATCGCGGCGGCGGTGCTGCTGGCCCTCGGATCCCCCTTCCTGAAGGCACATTTCGGCACCCCGGACGATCGCGTGATCGGCACCTTCGCGTCCAGCCGTCAGGTGGGTGACGCGCTGCGGCAGGACTTCAATGCCGACATGGCCTCCGGCACGGTGATCGTGCTGCCCGGATTCCACGGCGGCGCAGCGGAAATCGGCGCATATGCCAAGAGCCTGTCGGAGGTGCCGGGTGTCGCGGCGGTGCTGTCCAGCGAAGGCGTCTACCTGGCGTCGCCATCCGCCGAGGGCATTCCGCCGACCGGCAAGCGGGTGGCGGCCGGTATCCCGCAGATGGCCGGCCCGAACGGGACCTACCTTTCGGTCGGCACGAAGGTCGCGCCCTACTCCGCCGCGGGCAAACAGCAGCTCGCGGCACTGCGGGCGGTCCCGGCTCCCGGCGAGGTGCGGTACGGCGGCGCGGCGGCCCTGAACGAGGACACCATGGACTCGGTCATCAGCCGGATCCCCTTGGCGGCCGCGCTCATCGCCGTCATCACCCTGATCCTGCTGTTCCTGTTCACCGGCAGCGTGGTGCTCCCGGTGAAGGCACTGCTGTTGAACATGCTGTCGCTGACCGCCACCTTCGGCGCCATGATCTGGGTCTTCGCGCAGGGCCACCTGTCCGGTCTGCTGGGGTTCACCCCGACCGGCAGCATCGACCTGTTCATGCCGATCCTCATGTTCTGCCTGGCCTTCGGCATGTCGATGGACTACGAGGTCTTCCTGCTGTCCCGGATTCGCGAGGAGTGGCTGGCCTCGGATCGCGGCCGGGCGGCCAATACCCGCTCGGTGGCCCTCGGGGTGGCCCGCACCGGCCGGATCTTCACCGCCGCAGCGGGTTTGATGGCGGTGGTGCTGCTGGCCGTGGCCACCTCCGAGGTCGCACCCATGAAGTTGTTCGGCATCGGCCTGGCGCTGGCCGTGGTCTCCGACGCCACCATCATTCGCGGCCTGCTGGCCCCGGCCCTCATGCGCCTGATGTCCACCGGCAACTGGTGGGCGCCGAAACCGCTTGCGGCGCTGCACAAGCGGATCGGGCTGGAGGAGGAGTCAGCCGCGGCGGTAGCCGAGGGCGACCACGCCGGCGGCGAGCAGCACCAGGACGCCGAGACCGACGCCCATGCTGTCGGCGAAGGCGACCGGGTGGGCGCCGTCTCCGGCGTGTGAGGCCATCACGATGCCGATCACCGCGACGCCGCTGGCGGCGCCGAATTCCCGTGCGGCGAGATCATGCTCGCCGCCCGCCCGCGCGACTGAGCGCCCCGGTCGGAGGTTCGCTCAGCGGGCGGCGGTCCGGCCCGCGTCGACCACCGCCACGAAGTGGTTCAGATCGGCGACGAGGGTGTCCACGGAATCCGGTGCGCCGCCGTCGTCGTGGTGGTGCAGCCAGTCGGCGACCAGTTCGAACATGCCGCCGATGGTGGCGAGGGCCAGCGCCAGCAGGTGCGGGTCGTCGCGCGGATCGGCCTGCAGCCATTGGTGTTTCAGGAATTCGGCGGACCAGCGGCGGTTGGAGCGGCGCATGGCTTCGACGGTGGGTGAGATGCCGCCGGCTTCGCCGAAGGTGACCTTGGCCAGGCGGGGGTCGTCGGCGATGGCGTGGACGAAGGCGGCCAGGACGGTAGCGCGGCGGGTGGCCCAGTCCGCGTCGGCGGTTTCGACGGCCACCTCGGCCACCCGTTGCTGGATGCCCGTGGTGATCTGTTCCAGCAGGGCGGTGTAGCAGGCTTCCTTGCTGTCGAAGTGGTCGTAGAAGCCCTTGGTGCCGACGTAGGCGTGCTGACAGATCTGTTCGATGGAGGTGCCCGAATAGCTCTGCCGGGCAAAGAGTTCGGTGGCGGCGGCGAGCAGCTGACGGCGGCGCTGGGCGCTGCGCTCGTCGGCGTCGAGGCCGCGGATGCGACGCCGTACGGGGGTCCGGTCGGTCGGCGCGGCAGATTTGCTGCGGGACATGCCTAGACGATAGCCAAGCTCATTTCAGAAAGACATCTTGTTGGTAACCTGAGGCCGTGCTGTAATCGCTGTCACGTCGATGCGGAAGGGAACAGAGACGTGGCAATCACTGGGGATCGCGGGCGTGGGAGGCGGCTGCTCGCGGCCCTCGCGACGGCACTGACGACCGCCTCGGCCGTACTACTGGGGGGAGTCACCGCGGGAACGGTTGCCGCGCAACCACTCCCGGTGAACGCCGACCCGTTCTATCGAGCGCCCGGCGGGTTCGAATCCACCGATCCCGGCACGATCCTGCGCAGCCGCGAGGTGCAGCTGGCGATGCTCACCGTGCTGCCGGTGCACGTGCGATCGTGGCAACTGCTGTACCGCACCACCGACCTGTTCGGGCAGCCGACGGTCGCGGTCACAACCGTGGCGATTCCGGAGGGGGCCAACACTTCTCACAGTCGGCCGCTGGTCTCGCACCAGTTCTTCTACGACAGCACCTCACCCGCGTGCGCGCCGTCCTACGTGCTGCAGCAGGGTGGCGGGCTACCCGCACTGGAGGGCGTGCACTCCACCGTCGAGTACCTGGAGCTCGCGGCCTCCATCAGCCAGGGGTACGCCATCAATGTGCCCGACTACGAGGGCCTGAACGGGCATCTCGCGGTCGCCAAGGAACCAGGATATCTGGTTCTCGACAGCGTGCGCGCCGCCGAAAGCTTCCAGCCGCTGGGCCTGGACGGCGCGAATACGCCGGTGGCCCTGTGGGGTTACTCCGGTGGCGGCATGGGCAGCGGCTGGGCGGCGGAGATGCAGCCGGGCTATGCGCCGGAGCTGAACCTCGAGGGCATCGCGCTGGGCGCGCCAGTTTCGGATGTCGAATCCCTGTTGCACGTCAACGGTTCGATGTTCGCCAGCCTGATCGGCGTGGGTATCGCCTCGCTGCGTAATGCGTATCCCAAGTTCGCCGAGACCACCGAGAAGTACCTGACACCCGAGGGCCGCGCGGTCATGGATCGCACCGCGAACCAGTGCCTGGTGCGCAATGTGCTGAACCTGATGTTCACCGACTATCAGCGCATGCTGACCATCCCGATCGCCGACTACCTGGCGCTGCCGGAGATCAAGGAGGTCTTCGATTCGACTGTGCTGGGCAGTAATCCGCCGACCGCGCCCACCATGGTCTATCAGGGCGTCTACGACGAGGCCGTGCCGTGGTACACCAACGACCGCATGGTCCAGCGGTGGTGCGACGGGGGTGCTTCCGTCTATTACAAGCGCGACCACCTCAGCGAGCACCTGACCCTGACCACCCTCGGCATGGCCGACGCCTTCAACTGGATCAAGTCCCGCCTCGCCCCCGGCGCGGCCGACCCGTCCGGCTGCCGTACCGACGATGTGATCACCATGCTCGGCAGCCTCGACGCCCTCGCCACCCAGACCGAGATCGAGCTGGACGCCGCGTTCGGCGCACTGGGCTGGCCCATCGGCCCGCAGGAGCGCTGAGACTCGCCTACCCGCTGAACCGCACCCGGCCGAGTCCATCCCCCGAGCAGACCGAATCGTATATTCCGCGGTCTCGGAGCGTGCGTGCCGTGGAGCGCGGTATGGTCGCTGCGGAAAAGTACGTATGCCAACGGGGGCTCGCACCAGCGGGCTGAGAGGACGGCTAGCGGGCCGTCGACCGTATGAACCTGACCGGGTAATGCCGGCGTAGGGAGGATTCACCCATGTCATCGAGTCGCGTCCCGAGCAACTCCGCGCCCGTCGACACCGTGACAACCGGTCCCATCGAGGGCAGCGTCAAGCACTACGAACAGGTCGAGGCCGACGGCACGACGCTGCGGGTTCCGGTGCGGCGCATCAATCTCACCAATGGCGAGCACTTCGACGTGTACGACACTTCCGGTCCGTACACCGACGACACCGCCACCATCGATCTCGAGGCGGGGCTGCCCAAGCTCCGCGACACCTGGGACAAGCCGCAGGTCGACGGCCCGCCGACCCAGCTGGCCTGGGCCCGCCAGGGCATCATCACCAACGAGATGCGCTATATCGCGGCGCGCGAGGGCGTCGGGCCCGAGCTGGTGCGCGACGAGGTGGCCGCCGGTCGCGCGGTGATCCCGGCCAACCACCGCCACCCCGAGTCCGAGCCGATGATCATCGGCAAGAAGTTCGCGGTCAAGATCAATGCGAACATCGGCAATTCGGCCGTGAGCTCCTCCATCGCCGAGGAGGTGGAGAAGATGGTGTGGGCCACCCGCTGGGGCGCCGACACCATCATGGATCTGTCCACCGGCAAGAACATTCACGAGACCCGTGAGTGGATTCTGCGCAACTCCCCCGTCCCGGTCGGCACCGTGCCGATCTACCAGGCGCTGGAGAAGGTGAACGGCGATCCCACCAAGCTCACCTGGGAGATCTACCGCGACACCGTGATCGAGCAGGCCGAGCAGGGCGTCGACTACATGACGGTGCACGCCGGCGTGCTGCTGCGCTACGTGCCGCTGACCGCCAAGCGTGTCACCGGCATCGTTTCGCGCGGCGGTTCCATCATGGCGGCGTGGTGCCTGGCGCATCACCAGGAATCGTTCCTGTACACCAACTTCGCCGAGCTGTGCGAGATCCTGGCCAAGTACGACATCACCTTCTCGCTGGGTGACGGTCTGCGCCCGGGCTCCATCGCGGACGCCAATGACGAGGCCCAGTTCGCCGAGCTGCGCACCCTGGGCGAGCTCACCAAGATCGCGAAATCCTATGGCGTGCAGGTGATGATCGAGGGCCCGGGCCACGTGCCCATGCACAAGATCGTCGAGAACGTGAAGCTGGAGGAGGAGCTCTGCGAGGAGGCCCCCTTCTACACGCTCGGGCCGCTGGCCACCGACATCGCGCCGGCCTACGACCACATCACCTCGGCCATCGGCGCGGCCATCATCGCGCAGGCGGGCACCGCCATGCTCTGCTACGTGACGCCCAAGGAGCACCTGGGCCTGCCCAACCGGGACGACGTGAAGGTCGGCGTGATCACCTACAAGATCGCCGCCCACTCCGCTGACCTGGCCAAGCAGCACCCGCGCGCCCAGGACCGCGACAACGCACTGTCCAAGGCGCGCTTCGAGTTCCGCTGGACCGACCAGTTCAACCTCTCGCTGGACCCCGACACCGCCCGCGAGTACCACGACGAGACCCTCCCGGCCGAGCCCGCCAAGACCGCGCACTTCTGCTCCATGTGCGGTCCGAAGTTCTGCTCCATGCGCATCTCGCAGGACGTGCGCGACTACGCCGAGAAGCAGGGCCTCACCGATATCGCCGCCATCGAAGCGGGCATGGCGGAGAAGTCCGCCGAGTTCGCCTCCACCGGCAACCAGGTGTACCTGCCGGTCGTGTCCTAGGACCGCATCCGGTAGCCGGCGAATCCGATTCGGGGCGGGCGGCTTTCGAGCCGCTCGCCTCGAATCGTGTTCCGGCCCGGCGTCGTTGCCTCAGGCCCTGCTCGAGATCTGCTGGACGGCCCAGCTGTTGCCGTCCGGATCGTCGAAGAAGATGAACCCGCTGTTGTCCAGCGGGTCGCCCGCCGACGGCGGCCCCGGCAGCACCTGGATGTCGCTGACCTCGACTCCGCGCTCGACCAGTTCAGTGTGGGCACGCTTCAGATCCGGCACCACCAGCTGCAGCCCTTTGAGATATCCCGGCTCCATCTTCGGCACCACACCCTCGCCGATGACGATCGAACAGCCCGAGCCCGGCGGGGTGAGCTGACAGATCCGCGTCCCCTCCGCGGGCCGGACATCGTGGTCCACATGGAACCCGAGCTTGGTGCTGTAGAAATCCTTGGCGCGGTCCACGTCCGACACGGGGACGATGACCACTTCGAGTGTCCAGTTCATGACAGTTCCTTCCGATTCGAGTGCTCTTGCGGAAGTCGGAGCCGAGCCGCGGAATTCATCATGGTTCGGGAATGAATGCCGGCACGCCCGCGGCGAACGCTACCGTTCACTGGTCACGACGCTGCCAGCGTTGGGCGAATTCGCCCGGAACCGGTGGCGGGCCGGGCAGGTCACCGGTGGCGGTGAGGCCGTCGATCAGCAGGGCCAGGACCCGGCGGCGCAGCTGGGCGGTGCGCTCGGGATCGGGCAGTGCGATCGTCGCGCAGGCTTCGAGGATCAGGCCGAAGTCGGCGACGGTGACCCCGGGCCGCAGCCGCCCCGATTCCCGGGCCCGGCGCAGGAGTTCGTCATTGAGTTCGGCCGAGCGCTGGACGTCCGGGAGGATCGATTCGTCCGGGGTGAAGGTGCCGGCCAGATGCACGGTCAGCGAGTGCACATCGGCGTCGACCACGCGGTGCAGGAAGTCGACCAGTGCCGCCCAGCCGTCGGAATTCTCCAGGGCCGCTTCGGCTTCCGCGTTATAGCGGCGCAGTCCGTCGTAGCAGAGGGTGCGCAGCAGCTCCTCCTTGCTCGGATAGCGGCGGTACAGCGCGCTGATGCCCACCCCCGCGCGCTCGGCGACGGCCGAGATCGGCGCCTTGGGTTCGGCCAGGAACACGTCCCGCGCGGCGGCCAGGATGAGTTCGTCATTGCGCGCGGCCTGCGCCTTGCGGCCGGGTAGGGCGCGCTGAGCTGCGGGTTCGGCTGTCTTCGGCATGAATCCGAGCTTACCACTTGAACGGAATGATCCGTTCTGTTATGGTTTGAACAGAACGAAGCATTCCGTTCCACTGAGGAGAGAATGATGAACGCCATCCGCCCCTTCCGCATCGACGTCCCCCAGGCCCAGCTGGACGATCTGACCGAGCGGCTGCGCAGGGCGCTGTGGCCGAACGAGCTGCCGGGCGTGGGCGACGCGTACGGCGTCCCGAACGCACGCATTCGCGAGCTCGCGCAGTACTGGCTGGAGGAGTTCGACTGGCGGGCACTGGAATCCGAGCTGAACGCCTACCCCCAGTTCACCACCGAGATCGAGGGTGAGGACATCCACTTCCTGCACGTGCGGTCCGCGCGAGAGGATGCCACCCCGGTGATCCTCACCCACGGCTGGCCGGGCTCGATCCTCGAGTACGTGGATCTCATCGCGCCGCTCACCGCACCCGAGGACACGGACGCTCCGGCCTTCCACGTGGTCATCCCGTCGCTGCCGGGCTACGGATTCTCCGGCCCGACCCGCTCCACCGGCTGGAACCGCTACCGCACCGCCCGCGCCTGGGTGGAGCTCATGGACCGGCTCGGCTACACCCGGTTCGGTGCGATCGGCAATGACGCCGGCTCGATGATCGCGCCGGAAATGGGCCGGATCGCGCCGGATCGCGTGCTGGGAGTCCATGTGACGCAGCTGTTCTCGTTCCCGTCGGGCGACCCGGCCGAGATGGCCGGCCTGTCCGAGGAGGACATGGCCGCACTGGCGCACCTGCAGTGGTTCTACGACAACAAGTTCGCGTTCAATACGCTGTCGAGCCAGCAGCCACACACCCTGGCCTTCGCGTTGTCGGATTCGCCGCTGGGGCTGCTGGGCTGGAACTCGCAGCTCTTCCCCGAGAGCCTCGACGCGGAATTCGTGATCGGCAATATGGCCATCTACTGGCTGACCGGCACCGCCGGATCGTCCATCCGCTTCTACTACGAGGACGCCCACGCCACCGAGCAGCCCACCGGACCGACCACCGTCCCCACCGCGCTGGCCATGTTCGCCGGCGATTTCCAGTCCATCCGCCCCTTCGCCGAACGCGATCACAAGAACATCGTGAGCTGGCACGCCTACGACGTGAACTCGGGCTCGACCAGCGCCAATGATGCGGCGGGACACTACGCCGCACACGAGGCGACCGACGTGCTGGTGGCGGATATTCGCGAATTCTTCGCCGGGCTGCGCTGATTCGCCCGGTTCTGCCCGAAGGCCGGCCTGGATCCTCCCGCATGTTCGCGAGACGCGCGGCGATGGTTCCCGGAGGCTCTCGCTGATGTACTGAATTCATCATCGCAACAACGAATTACACGAGGTGAGAGCCATGAAGGTCGCCATTTTCGGAGCCACCGGAACCGTCGGTCGCCACGTCGTCGCCCGTGCCCTCGCGGCCGGGCATCAGGTCACCGCGCTGACCCGCGATGCCGCCAACCTGACCGCCGCAACC
Source organism: Nocardia sp. NPDC059154 (assembly GCF_042755705.1). Taxonomy (NCBI): domain Bacteria; kingdom Bacillati; phylum Actinomycetota; class Actinomycetes; order Mycobacteriales; family Nocardiaceae; genus Nocardia; species Nocardia sp. NPDC059154. Next base: position 44,314 of record NZ_JBHZCS010000043.1, on the reverse strand, counting down.
CACGAGCGGCTGCGCGTCGAGGTCGGCGATGTGCTGGACCCGGCCGCGGTGGAGCGCACCGTGATCGGGCAGGACGCGGTGATCGTCACCCTCGGCGCGGGCCGCAAGGGCGTGGTGCGCGCCGAGGGCACCCGCCACATCATCGAGGCCATGGCTCGGACCGGGGTGAAGCGGCTGATCTGCCAGTCCTCGCTGGGTGTCGGCGACAGCCGCGGCAATCTGAACTTCGTTTGGAAGTACGTGATGTTCGGCATGCTGCTGCGGCAGGCCTACGCCGATCACGTGCGGCAGGAGGAGTACGTGCTGGCCAGTGATCTGGATTGGACCATCGTGCGGCCCAGCGCCTTCACCGACGGACCGGCCACCGGGAACTACCGCCGGGATTTCCCGGCCACGGAAACCGGTCTGTCGCTGAAGATCTCACGCGCGGACATCGCCGAGTTCCTCGTCGAACAGCTCACCGACGGCACCTACGTCCGCCGCACCCCGGGCATCTCGAACTGACCCGGTGCGCCGCCGATCAGAAACCGAAAACCTCTGCCATGGAGATGGATTCGTCGTCCCAGCGCCGTTCTATGGCGGCGCGCTCGGCATCCGGGAGGTACGGATCCCATCCGGCCCTGCGCCAGAAGGCTTCTCGATGCTCATCGCTGAGGAGATGCGGCGTGCTCATGGCGAATTCCCTGGATCGTGACGACCGTCACATCGATTCTAACGACGAGGTAGATCACTTGCGGCCGAGTCGCACACCGACTTGTGTCCGACGGAAAGAATCGAGCGCTCGTCCCCCATCGGGTACGAGCGCTCAGTCCTGTTGTGGCGGTGGCAAGCCCGCCGGTTATGTGGTCTTCGGCGAGGTCAGGTCGTAGAGGGTGATGCCGTCCACCTCCTGCGAGTTGAAGTGCTCCTTCACCCACGCCGTGATCTGCGAGCTCTGGCTCTGGTTGCCGCCGTTGCCGCCGCGGTCGCCGCCCATCTGATTGCCGCTGATGAAGTAGTGGATCCGGCCGACCTGCACGTACTCCTGGAACTGGGACAGTGTCGGCGAGGGGTCGCTGCCATTGAAGCCACCGATCGGCATGACCGGCAGCTGGGTCGCCAGCTGGAATCCGGCCGCCGAGTTGGAGCTGACCGTCGCCGCCACCCAGGTGTACTCGGAGCCGTCGGCCTTCAGCAGCGCGGTGACCTTGTCACTCGGGTTGCTCGCCATCATCATGTTGCCCGCGCCGCCGCCGAATCCGCCGTGCTGACCGCCACCCGGCTGCCCGCCGGGCATGCCATTGCCGGGTCCCGCATTGCCACCCGGTCCACCGTTGCCGGTGCGGCCGTTCGGCATACCGTGGTCGCCGCCACGCGGACCGCCCGGACCCCAGCCGCCGCGCACCGCGGGTCCGGCCGAGGGCATCGGCCCCTGGTGTGCGGTGGCGATGCCGTCCACGGCGTAGGCGGTGGGACCGGCCAGACCGACCAGCACCGCGGCCGCCGCGACGGCCAGACCGGCCTTGCGGGGCAGGCGAATCAGCAGCAGGACGGTGGCGACAATGCCGCCCACCAGGACCACCCAGCGCAGCCACGGCACGAAGGACGTGCTGCGGGACAGGATGATCCACGCCGTGGCCGTGGTCAGGCCCATCGCCAGAACGGCGGCCAGACGCACACACAGCCGATCGCGGTGCTGCCAGGTGAGCACCGAGCCCGCGCCGATCAGCGCGGCCACGGCCGGGGCCAGCGCCACCGTGTAGTACGGGTGGAAGATGCCCTTCATGAGGCTGAACACCAGTCCGGTGCCCACCAGCCAGCCACCGAACAGGATCAGCGTGGCGCGCTGGGGATCGGTGCGGGCCAGCTTGCCGCGCAGGGCGATTCCCGCCACCAGCAGTACCAGGGCGGCCGGGATGAGCCAGGCGATCTGACCGGCCTGCGCCGGTTCGAACAGCCGCCCGATGCCGGGCGTGCCCCACATGCCGCCACCACCGCTCGGCAGCTGGTCGCCGCCGCCGAAACCGCCGACGCTGCCGCGCTCATTGCCGTCGAGACGGCCCAGGCCGTTGTAGCCGAGGGTGAGTTCGATGATCGAATTGTGCTGCGAGCCGCCGAAGTACGGGCGATCCGAGGCCGGCCACAGCTCGGCCAGCAGCACCCACCAGCCGGCGCCCGCCACCATGGCCGCGGCCGCACCGAACAGCTGCGCGATGCGCTTGCCCAGCTCGGGCGGGCCCGCGATCAGGTAGGTCAGCGCCAACGCGGGCACCACCAGCAGCACCTGCAGCTGCTTGGCCAGGAAGCCGAGTCCGATGAACGCGCCGGTGAGCAGCACCCAGCGCCAGCGGCCGTCGGCGACCGCGCGGGTCATGGCCCAGGCCGCGGCCAGCATGAGGAACACCAGCATGGCGTCCGGGTTGTTGAACCGGAACATCACGGCGGCAATGGGAGTCAGCGCCAGCACCAGGCCGGCCAGCAGTCCGGCGCTCGCGCCGAAGGTGCGGCGCACGATGGCCCACAGCAGCGCCACCGAGGCCACGCCGAGCAGGGCCTGCGGCAGCAGCATGCTCCAGCTGTGCAGGCCGAAGATCCGCACCGAGATCTCCATGGGCCACAACGACAGTGGCGTCTTGTCCACGGTGATGGAGTTGGCCGCGTCGGAGGAGCCGAAGAACATGGCCTTCCACGACACCGAACCCGCCTGCACGGCGGCCGCGTAGAAGGAGTTGGCCCAGCCGTTGGCGGACAGGTTCCAGAGGTAGGCGATGGCGGTGCCGATCAGCAGGGCCGCCAGCGCCAGGTACTCCCGGCGGCCGGTGCGGGCCGCGGGCGGCTCGGCCGGGGCTGGAGCGAGCCGGGGCTCGGTCAGAGTCGCGGTCATCGGTCGCCTCCTCGGTCAGCTCGATCGGTGGGGGTGTCGGACGGGGTGGTCCAGTACGGCAGGTCGCCGTGTTCGGGATAGCACCGGCCGGGAAAGTCCACTCGCACCAGACGGAAGCCATCGGTCGGAAGCGCCTGTGGCGCAGGGAAGATCGTTGTCACCGGACCGCCTCGGGCACGGGATGCCGTCCGGCATTGCGGAAGACCCAGCGCAGCCCGACGAAGCGCAGCAGGGTGGCGACCAGGTTGGCGATCACCAGCACCAGCAGCTCCAGGTGCACCGCCGCATCCGGGGCCCAGTGGTGCAGGGTGTAGAGCGAGCCACTGGTCAGCACAAGGCCGACGCCGAAGATGACCAGACCCTGGAAGTGATGCGACACCGCCTGATTGGACCCGCGCACCCCGAAGGTGAAGGCGCGGTTGGCGGCGGTATTGCCGATCGCGGTGACCAGCAGGGCCAGGAAGTTGGCGGCCTGCGCGCCCGTGATGCCCTGCAGCAGGACATAGAGCAGCAGGTAGGCCAGGGTCGAGGTGACGCCGACGATGCCGAAGCGGACCAGCTGCCCGACCATGCCCAGCGGCACGCCCTCCACCAGCGGCTCGCGGCCGATGGCGGCACGCAGCTCGTTGATGGGGAGCCGGCCGGTGGTCAGCGCGCGGCCGACCCGCCAGACGCCGAGCAGGTCCTTGCGGGCCGTGTCGATGATGTCCACCCGGGAGTCCGGGTCGTCGATCCAGTCCACCGGCACCTCGTGGATGCGCAGCCCGATGCGCTCGGCCAGCACCAGCAGTTCGGTGTCGAAGAACCATTCGCCGTCCTCGACGAGCGGCAGCACCAGCTTGGCCACGTCGCCGCGCATGGCCTTGAAGCCGCACTGCGCGTCGGAGAACTTGGCCTGCAGCGAGGCCCGCAGGATCAGGTTGTAGCAGCGGGAGATGATCTCGCGCTTGGGCCCGCGCACCACCCGTGAGGAGGAGGCCAACCGGGTGCCGATGGCGACGTCCGAGTGCCCGGACACCAGCGGCGCGACCAGCGGTAGCAGCGCGTTGAGGTCGGTGGACAGGTCCACGTCCATGTAGGCGACCACCTGGGCGTCGGAGGCCTGCCAGACCTCGCGCAACGCGCGGCCGCGGCCCTTACGGTCCAGGTGCACCACCCGCACGCCGTCCATCTGGTCGGCCAGCTGCCGGGCCACCTCGAGGGTGTTGTCGGTGGAGGCGTTGTCGGCGATGGTGATGCGCGCCGTGAAAGGGAAGTTCAGGGTGAGGAACGCGTGCAGTCTGCGCACGCAGGGGCCGAGGTCGACCTCTTCGTTGTAGACCGGAACGACCACGTCCACGACGGGAGCGGTCACTGCTTCTGCGGGTTCCGCCGCCCGCACGGCGGTTACGGTGTCGTTCATAGTGACCAATCTCGATCACCAGACTCACATCAGTCTGCGGCCTGCCTGGGAGGTTCCTGGGAGCCGCTTGCCTCGGCGTCGATTTCGTGCGATGCGCGAACCCGGATCGAGATCGCACGGACCCCGCCGTGATCGCGCTAGCTCGGTCCGAGATGCAGCCGCCACAGCGGGGAGACCGGTCCGTGTCCTTTGCCGAGGTCGTAGGACGCTTCCAGGCAGCGGAAGGTCCATTCCTTGGCGAAGGCGACGGCGTCGGGGACCGAGTAGCCGTGGGCCAGCGCGCAGCAGATGGACGCGGCCAGGGTGTCGCCACCGCCGTGATCGTTGCCGGTGACCAGGCGCCGGGCCGGGAGCTCGTGGAAGGTGTCGCCGTCGAAGAGCAGGTCGGTGGACTGCTCCGAGGTGCGCAGGTGCCCGCCCTTGACGATGGCCCACTGCGGGCCCAGCGCGATGAGCGCCTCGGCGGCCTTGCGGGCGGAAGCGTCGTCGATGACGTCGATGCCGGTGATCAGGCGGACCTCGTCGAGGTTGGGGGTGACCACGGTGGCCAGCGGAATCAGGGTGTGGCGCACCGCGTCCAGGGCCTCGGCGTGCAGCAGGGCGTCGCCGTGCATGGAGGCGGCGACCGGATCGACCACCAGCGGGATGCTGCCCTGGCGTCCGATTCCGACCTCGCGGCAGACCCCGGCCACAGCCTCGATGATGGCGGTGGAGGCCAGCATGCCGGTCTTGGCCGCACCGATTCCGATGTCGCCGACCACGGTTCGCACCTGGTCGGCCACGATCTGCGGCGGGATCTCGTGGAAACCGCTGACGCCGACGGTGTTCTGCACGGTCACCGCGGCGACCGCCACGCACGCGTGCACACCGCACAGGGCCATGGTGCGGGAGTCGGCCTGGATGCCCGCGCCGCCGCCGGAGTCGGTGCCCGCGATGGTGAGGGCGCGAACCGGGGTGGTGCCGTTCGGGGCAAGCGGTAGCAGATGCACGGCGCTTATTTTGCCCTCCGCTTCGCTCCGGGCGGGTTCCCGGCCCTGGAGGTCTCGTTCTTCCCTCCCTCCGCCTCCTCCGCTTCGCTCCCCCGGCTCCGCTCAGTCCAGAACGAGACGGGCCGCGAACCCTGGGGGCGATCGATCGCAGATATTGAAAATCATTATCATTAATGGATGACTTCAACTCAGCTGCCTGTGACCGTGCTGTCGGGATTCCTCGGTGCGGGCAAGACGACCCTGCTCAACCACATCCTGGCCAACCGGGAGGGCCGCCGGGTGGCGGTCATCGTCAATGACATGAGCGAGGTGAACATCGACGCGGCGCTGGTCGCGGGGCAGGGGCATCTGGACCGCACCGAGGAGAGACTGGTGGAGCTCACCAACGGCTGCATCTGCTGCACACTGCGCGAGGACCTCATCGAATCGGTGGGAAAACTCGCGCGGGAGGGGCGCTTCGACCAGCTGGTCATCGAATCCACCGGGATCTCCGAGCCGATGCCGGTGGCGGCCACCTTCGAGTGGGAGTTCGAGGACGGCTTTCAGCTCGGTGAACTCGCGCGCCTGGACACCATGGTGACGGTCGTGGACTGCTCCACCTTCCTCGCCGAAGTGGTGAAGGGGCAAGCCCTCGCCGAGCGGAATCTGCAAGCGGGAGAAGGGGATGCGCGCACCATCGCCGACCTGCTGGTCGATCAGGTCGAGTTCGCGAACGTGCTGGTGCTCAACAAGACCGACCTGGTGAGCGCGAATGCCCTCGGAACCGTGGAGGCCACGATCCGGCGATTGAACCCGGGCGCGCGGATCGTGCGCGCCGCACACGGCGTCGTCGACCTCGCGGAAGTCCTCGACACCGGCCGCTACAACCCCGATCTCGCCGCCCAATTCGAAGGCTGGGACGAGGAATTGGCGGGCGGCCACACCCCCGAAACCGAGGAATACGGCATCAGCAGCCTCACCTTCACCGCCGACCGCCCCTTCCACCCCGAACGCCTCGACGCCGCCCTCGCCCAACTACAGCGACTGCTCCGCAGCAAAGGCTTCTTCTGGCTGGCGAGCCGCCCCCACCTGGCCGCCATCTGGTCCCAGGCCGGCCCGAACCTGACCTTCGAAGCCGGCGCCTACTGGGACGCCCTCGACATGCAACCCGGCCAGGAAATCGTCTTCATCGGCATCGGACTCGACCGCCACCACGTCCACGACCTCCTGACCTCAGCCCTCCTCACCGACACCGAACTCGCTGCGGGCCACCAGGAATGGCTCACCTACCCCGACCCCTTCCCCTCATGGGGCCCATCCCACAACCACGCCTGATCATCCGAACCGGCGGCGACTGCCCGATCGACTCCACCACCCGTGACACAGGTCATACGAAGGTGATGTCACAAGACCGGACGATTTCGAGTCTTGTGTGCGAATCGCCGAGAAGGAGTCGCCACCATGAATATCGCCCTGTGGATCTGCGCCGGCCTGCTGGCAGCCGCAGCCCTCTTCGGCGGCCTCACGAAAATCGTCGTCCCCAAGGAGAAGCTGGCCGCTGCCCCCGGCGGCGGCTGGACCGGCGACGCCACCGCCACATTCGTCAAAACCCTCGGCGCCCTGGAAGTCCTGGCCGCCCTCGGCCTCACCCTCCCCGCAGCCCTCGACATAGCCCCGTTCATGGTCCCGGTCACCGCCGTCTGCTGGATCCTCCTGATGATCGGCGCCATGATCACCCACCTCCGCCACGGCGACCGAGCGGCCTTGATAGCCAACGTGCTCTACTTGGCCCTGGCCCTCTTCATCACAGTGGGTCGCTTCTGGCTCCACCCGTTCTGACCGGCGATCCAGTTCCTGCGGGGCAGACCTGGGGATGGCCGCTTACCGCGAACAGTCGCTCCTCCGCGCGGCTGGTGAGGATTTCATCGTGCAAGGCGCGTGCAAGGCCTCGACTGCGATCTTCGCGAAAATTGTGTGTACGTCGGGGCTTACGCTCCGAGTGAGCGGTTCGTTCGTCATCTCTCGGCGCCTTGGGTTCGCAGGGCGGGGCTGTCGTGGTGTGCGGCGCGGCGGGTTCCGATGAACAGGAGGATTGTTGCGAGCGCCATGATCGGCCAGGGGGTGGGCGCGAGGACGATGGCGCCGATCACCGTCCAGATTCCCAGAATCCAGGGGATGAAGGGCGGGGGCGTGATGTGCCGGTTGTCCAGCCAGAGCACCGTCAGGCCGACCACTATCAGTGGGATGCCGAAGCTGTCCAGGGAGAGCCAGTAAGCGCTGTCCGCCGGGCTCATGGCGGCGAAGTCGTCGCCCCACAGCTCCCCGCTGAACCACGCTCCGGCGTGGCTTGCCGCGTGCTCGATCGTCAATGCGCCCACGGTGTGTGCGGCTCCGAAAAATACGATGAGCCGACCAGCCCATTTGATCATCGGACCTCTCCATTTCCCTTGCGGGGGCGCGTGTCTCGTCCCCCAGTCTTGATATACGGTGGCGTATAACAGCGAGGGTAGCCCTGATATACGGTGCCGTATAGAAGGCGAGGCGTGAGAGGAGTCACCATATGGGCGTGGCCCGTACCCCGCGCGAGGCGTGGATCGAGCAGGGCTTGCAGACGCTCGTCGACAGCGGCGTGGAAGCGGTCCGCATCGAAGTCCTGGCCAAGCAGCTGGGCGTGACCAAGGGCGGGTTCTACGGTTACTTCCCCGACCGCGCAGCCCTTTTGGAAGCGATGCTGGACGTCTGGGAGCGCGAGAGCACCGACGAAGTGCTCGAAACCATTGCGCTCGAGGAGGACCCACGGGACAAGATCGCCCTCGCCGGCCAGTTGACCTTGTCCCCCAACCGTTTGCTGGGGATCGACCTGGCGATCCGGGACTGGGCCCGCCGCGATGAATCGGTCGCCGCCCGGCTGCGCCACGTCGACGACCGTCGGATGGCCTTGCTGCGCAAGACGATCGGCACCTTCTGCTCCGACCCCGACGAGATCGAGGCGCGCAGCCTGCTCGCCTTCTGCCTGGCCATCGGAAACCAGTTCCTCGCCGCCGACCATCCCGGCCGCACCCGCGCCCAGGTCCGCGCCCGCGCCTCCGCGATCCTCCTCAACCGCCCCACAGCGCCGGACCGCTAGCCGTCAACGCCATTTTCGGTTGAAGACGAACGACATGGCCAGGCGTACAGCGGTTTCGGTGAGCGCGGCAGTCCGGGCGACGGATGGTCAGTGGCGGGCGGCCAAGGCGGTGTGGAGGGTGGCGGCCCACTGCTGCACGATTTCCTTGCGGCGCAGGGAGTCGTCGGTGAGGACATCGGCGAGGCCGAGGCCGCGGGCCAGGTCGAGGGTGGCCTGCACCAGGTGGTGGGCGACCGGATCCGAGTCGTCCACGCTCAGCGCCTCGACGGCCATCCGATGCGAGATGCGGCCGAAGCGGGCTTCCATGGGGACGATTCGTTCCCGCAGGGCCGGGTCGGCGGCCGCGTGGGTCCACACCTGCAGCGCCGCTTTGAACAGCGGGCTGGTGTAGGACTCGACCAGGCCGGCCACCACCGCCTCGGTGCGCGCGACGCCCTCGGCGACGTCGGCGACCGCGAGGGCGTCGGCCTTGGCCTGGTCCATCCGGGTGTCGAACATGTACTCCAGTGCGGCGGTGATCAGATCCTCACGGGTGGGGAAGTGATGCTGGGCCGCGCCGCGCGACACCCCGGCCCGTTCGGCCACCACCGCGACCGTGGCGGCCGCCCAGCCCGTCTGGGCCAGGCAGTCGATGGTCGCCTCCAGCAGCCGCTGCCGGGTGGCCCGGCTGCGGTCCTGCTTGGGTTCGTGGGGTGTCGCCATGGTTGCCTATTCTGCCCAGCTGGGTGGGCGGCGCTGCATGAAGGCCGTGATGCCCTCGATCACCTCGGGGGTGCCGAAGAAGCTCGCGGAGCGTTTGGCCAGTTCTTCGGCCCCGCGGTCGAAGCCCGTGAGCAGGTCCGCGTTGACGAGCTGCTTGGCTTCGGCCAGGCCCTGCGGTGAGCCCTTGCGGAGTTCACCGAGCAGGCGCGCGGTCTCGGTTGCGGGGTCGTCGGCGGCGCCGGTGATGAGGCCGATGCGCTCGGCCTCGGCCGCGTCGAAGGTCTCGCCGGTCTGGAAGTAGCGGGCCGCCGACCGGCCGGTCATGCGCGGCAGCAGGGTCAGCGAGATCATGAACGGGGCCAACCCGATCCGCACCTCGGTCAGCGCGAAGCTGCTGTTCCGCCCGGCGACCACGAGGTCGCAGGCGGCGAGGATGCCCATGCCGCCCGCCCGCACATTGCCGTCCACCTGTGCCACCACGGGCTTGGGCATGGCGAGGATGTCGCGCAGCACCGAGATCATCCAGCGGGTGCGGATGTCGGCGGCGGCCGCCGGGTCGGCGTCCACCGCCTCCTTGAGATCCGCTCCCGCGCAGAAGGTGTTGCCGGTGTGGGTGAGCACCACCCCGCGCACCGCATCGTCCCCGGACGCCCGCTCCAGTCCCGCCAGCAGTTCGGTGACCAGCCGGGAGGACAGGGCGTTGCGATTGTGCGGGGAGTCCAGGGTCAGTACCGCGAATCCGTCGCGCACCTCGTAGCGCACGAACGGCGCGTCCGCGGCGGCACCGGCTGTGTCGGTCATCGAATACTCCTGCTGCTGTGTGGCTTTCGGGTGCGGGAGGGACGAGTGGCGGTGGCCGCGCACACCGCCGCCACTCGTCGCCCCGGTCAGTAGGACCGGGGCAGACCCAGCGAGTGCTGGGCCACGAAATTGAGGATCATCTCGCGGCTGACCGGCGCCACCCGGGCGATGCGGGCAGCGGCCAGCATGCCCGCCAGGCCCACATCCGAGGTCAGGCCGGAACCGCCGTGGGTCTGGATGGCCTGGTCGAGAGCCTTGATACTGGCCTCGGCCGCAGCGTATTTCGCCATATTGGCGGCCTCGGCCGCGCCGAAGTCGTCACCGGAGTCGTAGAGGAACGCGGCCTTCTGCATCATGACCTTGGCCAGTTCCAGCTCGATCTTCACCTGCGCCAGCGGATGCGAGATGCCCTGGTGCGCCCCGATCGGCGCGCCCTTCCACACCGCGCGCTCCTTGGCGTAGGCCACGGCCCGGTCGATGGCGTAGCGGCCCATGCCGACCGCCATGGCCGCGCCCATGATGCGCTCCGGGTTCAGGCCCGCGAACAGCTGCGCGATGGCGGCGTCCTCCTGGCCGACCAGGGCGGTGGCGGGCAGCCGCACATCGTCGAGGAACAGTGTGAACTGGTTGTCCGGCTCGAGAATGTCCATCTCCTGCTTCGTCTTCACGAAGCCGGGGGCATCGGTGGGGACGATGAACAGGGCGGGCTGCAGGTTGCCGGTCTTGGCGTTCTCGGAGCGGGCCACGATGAGCACCGCCTCGGCCTGGTCCACGCCGGAGATGAAGATCTTGCGGCCGTTGAGGATCCAGTCCTCGCCGTCGCGGCGGGCGGTGGTGGTGATCTTGTGCGAGTTGGAGCCCGCGTCCGGCTCGGTGATGCCGAAGACCATCTTCGACGAGCCGTCGGCCAGCTTGGTCAGCCAGTGCTGCTTCTGCGCCTCGGTGCCGTACTTGGTGATGATGGTGCCGCAGATGGCGGGCGAGACCACCATGAGCAGCAGGCCGCAGCCCTGCGCCGCCAATTCCTCTTGCACGAGCGCGAGTTCGTAGATGCCCGCACCACCGCCGCCGTACTCCTCGGGCAGGTTCACGCCCAGGAAGCCGAGCTTGCCGGCCTCGTCCCACAGCTCGTCGAAGGGCTCGTTGCGGCGAGCCTTGGGGCCGGCGTAGTCGCGGAAGTTGTACTTGGCGGCCAGCTTGGCCACCGCGGCCCGCAGCGCCTTCTGCTCGTCGGTCTCGATGAAACTCATTGCCTACTCCTGATCTTCGCTGTGGACCACGGCGAGAACCGCGCCGACCTCGACCTGCTGGCCGGCGGAAACGTTCAATTCGGTGAGCACGCCGGCGGTGGGTGCGGCAATGGTGTGCTCCATCTTCATCGCCTCCAGCCACAGGATGGGCTGGCCCTTCTCGAGCCGGTCACCGACCGCCGCGCCCAGGCGGATGACCGCGCCCGGCATCGGGGCCAGCAGCGAGCCCTCGGCCACCTGGTCGGCCGGGTCCTCGAAGCGGGGCAGGCGGCGCACCGCAACCGGGCCGAGCGGGGAATCCACCGCGACCAGGTCGCCGTAGCGGGCGATCTCGAAGCGACGGCGCACCGGGCCGCGCTCCCCCGGGACCTGGAGCACCACGAGATCCGGTGTGGCCTCCAGCAATTCGAGCCCGTCGTGGCCCTCGACCTCGACACCCGCGCGGGTCAGGCGGTAGCGCACCTCGTGCTTGCCGGTCAGGCGCGACTCGTAGGACTTGGACTGCGGCTGCGACGGCAGATTGCGCCAGCCGCTGGGCAGGCCGCTGCCGACCCGGGCCGCGCGCCGGTTGGCGGCGGCGTCGGCGAGCGCGGCGGCCACGATGGACAGCTGCTCGCCGGCCTCGGAAACCAGTGGCGCCGACAGCTTCTCGAGATCGTGGGTTGCGAAGAACGCGGTATCGGTGTCGCCCGCCAGGAACGCCGGATGCCGCAGCACCCGCACCAGCAGGTCGCGGTTGGTGACCAGGCCGTGGATCTTGGCCCGCTGCAGGGCAGCAGCCAGCAGATGCGCCGCCTCGTCACGGGTCTCGGCGAAGGAGATGACCTTCGACAGCATGGGGTCGTAGTGCACGCCCACCACGGAACCGTCCACCACGCCGGTGTCCAGGCGCACGCCCGGCTCGGTCAGGACGGTGAATTCGCCCAGGGTGCCGGGGATGTCGAGCTTGTGGACGGGGCCGGACTGCGGCTGCCAGTCGTGGGCCGGATCCTCGGCGTACAGGCGCACCTCGATGGAGTGGCCGCGCATCTCCGGCTGCCGCGCGGGCAGCGCGCGACCGGCGGCCACCTGCAGCTGCAGGCGCACCAGGTCCAGGCCGGTGACCTGCTCGGTGACCGGATGTTCCACCTGCAGACGGGTATTCATCTCCAGGAAGAAGAAGTCGCCCTTTTCGTCGGCCAGGAATTCGACGGTGCCCGCACCCTCGTAGCCGATGGCCTCCGACGCCAGCCGCGCCGCCTCGAACAACCGCGCCCGCATGCTCTGTCCCTCGGCCATGCGCGCGGGCTCTCCGTGGTTACGCTGCGCTGCCTCCTCCGAGCCTGACGCGCGCATGGCGTCGACCTTCTCCACCAGGGGCGACGGAGCCTCCTCGACGACCTTCTGATGCCGGCGCTGGATCGAGCACTCGCGCTCGCCGACCGCCCACACGGTGCCGTGCGTGTCGGCCATGACCTGCACCTCGATGTGGCGGCCGGTCTCCAGGTAGCGCTCACAGAAGACGGTCGGATCGCCGAAGGCGGACTGGGCTTCCCGCTGCGCCGCCTCGATCTGACCGGTCAGCTCGGACAGTTCGCGCACCACGCGCATGCCGCGACCGCCACCGCCGGCGGACGCCTTGATCAGCACCGGCAGCATGTCGGCGGTGACCTCGGCCGGATCCAGCTGCTTCAGCACCGGGACACCGGCGGCGTCCATCATCTTCTTGGACTCGACCTTGGAGCCCATCTGCTCGATGGCCGCGACCGGCGGGCCGATCCAGATGAGGCCGGCGGCCTGCACGGCCTTGGCGAATTCGGCGTTCTCGGAGAGGAATCCGTAGCCGGGGTGGATGGCGTCGGCACCGGCGGCCAGCGCGGCCTCGATGATCAGCTCGGCGCGCAGGTAGGTCTCGCCAGGGGTGTTGCCCGGCAGGCGAATTGCGGCATCGGCCTCGGCCACGTGCGGGGCGTTCGCATCGGCATCCGAATAGACGGCAGTGGTCGCGATACCCATGCGACGGCAGGTGGCGAATACGCGCCGCGCGATCTCGCCACGGTTGGCAACCAGAACATTGGTGATTTCCATTTCTGGCCTCACATCCGGAAGACGCCGAAGCCCTCGGCGCCCTTGATCGGGGAATTGTGGATGGCGGACAACGCCATTCCCAACACCGTGCGGGTGTCACGCGGGTCGATGACGCCGTCGTCGTAGAGGCGGCCCGACATGAACATGGGCAGCGACTCGGCCTCGATCTGCGCCTCGATCATGGCGCGCATCCCGGCGTCGGCCTCCTCGTTGAAGGGCATGCCCTTGGCCTCGGCCGCGGCCCGGCCCACGATGGAGATGACGCCCGCCAGCTGCGCGCCGCCCATGACGGCGGATTTGGCGCTGGGCCAGGCGAACACGAAGCGTGGATCGTAGGCGCGCCCGCACATTCCGTAGTGGCCCGCGCCGTAGGACGCGCCCATGAGCAGCGAGATGTGCGGCACCTTCGAATTCGACACCGCGTTGATCATCATCGCGCCGTGCTTGATGATGCCCTTCTGCTCGTACTCCTTGCCGACCATGTAGCCGGTGGTGTTGTGCAGGAACAGCAGTGGCGTGTTCGACTGGTTGGCCAGCTGGATGAACTGGGTGGCCTTCTGTGCTTCCTCGGAGAACAGCACGCCGCGGGCATTGGCGAGAATGCCGACCGGGTAGCCGTGCAGTTCCGCCCAGCCGGTCACCAGGCTGGAACCGTAGAGCGGCTTGAACTCGTCGAAGTCGGAGCCGTCGACCACGCGGGCGATGACCTCGCGCGGATCGAACGGGATCTTGAGGTCGGTCGGCACGATGCCGAGCAGTTCCTCCGAGTCGTACATCGGCTCGATCACCTCGGTGACCGGGCGCGCGGCCGGACCCTGCTTCTGCCAGTTCAGTCGCTTGACGATGGAACGGCCCAGCCGGATCGCGTCCTGCTCGTCCACGGCCAGGTAGTCGGCCAGACCCGAAATGCGGGCGTGCATTTCGGCGCCGCCGAGGGATTCGTCGTCGGACTCCTCACCGGTGGCCATCTTCACCAGCGGCGGACCGCCCAGGAACACCTTGGAGCGCTCCTTGATCATGACCGTGTAGTCGGACATGCCCGGGACGTACGCGCCACCGGCCGTGGAGTTGCCGAAAACCAGTGCGATGGTGGGGATTCCGGCCGCCGACAGCCGGGTGAGGTCCCGGAACATCCGCCCGCCGGGAACGAAGACCTCTTTCTGCGTCGGCAGATCCGCGCCGCCGGACTCGACCAGGCCGATCACCGGCAGCCGGTTCTCCAGCGCGATGTCGTTCATGCGCAGGTTCTTGCGCAGCGTCCACGGATTCGACGTACCGCCGCGCACGGTCGGATCCGGCGCCACGATCATGCACTCGACGCCCTCGACAATGCCGATGCCCGCGATCACGCTGGCGCCCACATGGAAGTCGCTGCCCCAGGCCGCGAGCGGAGCCAGCTCCAGGAACGGAGAATCCTCGTCGATGAGCAGTTCGATGCGCTCACGCGCAGTCAGCTTGCCGCGCTTGCGGTGCCGGGCCATCTTGTCCGGGCCACCGCCCGCGATGTTCTTGGCGTACTCGGCCTCCACCTCGGCCAGCTTGGCCGTCATGGCCTCGGCGGCGGCCTGATAGTCCGCCGAATTCGGGTCTACGGACGTGCGCAGAATACTCAAGACTGGAACCCCAATCGCTTGGCCGCGAGGCTGGTCAGGATCTCGTTGGTGCCGCCACCGATGCCGAGGATCCGGACATCGCGGTAGTGGCGCTCGACTTCGGACTCACGCATGTAACCGAGGCCGCCGAAGAGCTGTACCGCCTGGTGGGCAACCCATTCCGCGGTCTCCACTGCGGTGTTCTTGGCGAAGCACACCTCGGCGATCAGATCGGTCTCACCGCGGGCGGCGCGCTCGGCCACCGCGTGCGTGTACACGCGCGCGACATCGATGCGGCGCGCCATCTCCGACAGCGTGTTCTGCACGGCCTGGCGGCTGATCAGCGGGCGGCCGAAGGTCTCCCGGTCCCGGCACCACTGCAGCGTCAGGTCCAGGCAGCGCTGGGCGTGCCCGTACCCCTGCACGGCCAGCCCCACCCGCTCGCTCACGAAGGCCTGTGCGATCTGGGCGAATCCGCTGTTCTCCGGGCCCACCAGGTTCGAGACCGGCACTCGCACATCGACATACGAGAGTTCGGCGGTGTCCGAGCACAGCCAGCCCATCTTCTCCAGCTTGCGGCTGACGGTGAACCCGGGCGTGCCCTTCTCCACCACCAGCAGCGACACACCGGCCGCGCCCGGACCGCCCGTACGCACCGCGGTCACCACGAAATCCGCGCGCACACCGGAGGTGATGAAGGTCTTGGACCCGTTCACGATGAAGTCGTCGCCGTCCCGGACCGCCGTGGTCCGCAGATGCCCGACATCCGAACCGCCGCCCGGCTCGGTGATGGCCAGCGACCCGATCTTCTCGCCCGCCAGCGTCGGCCGCACCCAGCGCTCGATGTGCTCGGCATTGCCCGAGGCGATGAGGTGCGGCACCGCGATACCGCAGGTGAACAGGGAGGCGAACAGGCCGCCCGAGCAGCCCGCGTAGTGCAGCTCCTCGGCCACGATGGCGGCGTCGATGCCGTCGCCACCGGAACCGCCGGCGGATTCCGGGAACTGGATGCCCAGCAGCCCCAGCGCACCCGCCTTCTTGTGCAGCTCACGCGGGATCTCGCCGTTGCGCTCCCACTCGTCCAGATACGGCAGTACCTCCCGCTCCGCGAAACCGCGCACGGTGGCGCGCAATTCGCGGCGTTCGGGCGTCTGCCACGGGTCTGCATATCCGGCGCTCATACCGCCTCGTTCCCTTCCGCGAGGCCGAACCCTCGCCTGTCACCGGCTCGGCCGGTCCACGGCCGCAGCGCAGGTCCGCCGCGCCGGCTCACGGCAACAACTCCGCGGGGATGTCGAGGTACCGGGCGCGCAGCCATTCGCCGAGCCCCTTGGCCTGCGGGTCGAAGCGGGCCTGATAGGCCACACCCTCGCCGAGCAGGCCCTCGACAATGAAGTTCAGCGCCCGCAGATTCGGCAGCACGTGCCGGGTGACCGGCAGCGCGGCGGTCTCGGGCAGCAGGCGGCGCAGCTCGTCGACGGTCAGCGTGTGCACCAGCCAGCGCCACTGCTCCTCGGTGCGCACCCAGACGCCGATATTGGCATTGCCGCCCTTGTCGCCACTGCGGGCCAGCGCGATCGCGCCCAGCGGGGCGCGGGTGGTGGCTCCGGCCGGAAGCGCCTGCGGCAGTTCCGGTTCCGTGACGGCAGCCAGCTCCAGGGTTTCCCCGGCCGGCGCGATCGCCACCTCGGTGCCGTCCGCCAGGACCGCCGTGTGCGGAATCTCCTTGGAATCCACGTATCCCGGCGTGAACACCCCGTACGGACCGCCATTGCCGGGCGGGGCCGTCAGCGAGAAGCCGGGGAAGCTGGCCAGGGCCAATTCCACTGCGACACTGGAGAACGCGCGCCCCACCTTGTTCGGATCCGGGTCGCGGACCACACAGCGCAGCAGGGCGCTGGCCTGCTCCTCGGTGTCGGCGTCGGGCCGGTCCAGCCGCGCCAGGGTCCACTCCAGCTCGGCGGGCCGCGCCGGCAGCCAGGACTCCAGCTGCCGTTGCGCCAGTTCGGCTTTGGCCTCGATATCCAGGCCGGTGAGGATGAACTCCATCTCGTTGCGGAATCCGCCGATGGTGTTGGTCGACACCTTGGTCTGCGGCGGCGGGGCCTCACCGGTCACGCCGCTGATCAGCACCCGGTCGGGGCCCTCCTGGCTCACCCGGATGGTGTCGAGTCGCGTGGTGACATCCGGCCCGGCGTAGCGCGCGCTCTGGATCTCGTACATGAGCTGGGCTTTCACCGTGTCCACGGTGACCGCGCCGCCGGTGGCCGCATGCTTGGTGATGACACTGCTGCCATCACGCCGCACCTCGGCGATCGGGAAGCCCGGCCGCCCCAGATCGGCGATCTCGGTGAAGAAGGCGAAATTGCCGCCGGTGGCCTGGGTGCTGCACTCGATGACGTGTCCCGCCACCACCGCACCGGCCAGCGCGTCGTAATCGGTTCGGCCCCAGCCGAAATGAGCGGCCGCGGGACCGACCACCACCGAGGCGTCGGTGACCCTCCCGGTCACCACGATGTCCGCGCCCGCGGTCAGGCATTCGGCGATGCCCCACGCGCCCAGGTAGGCGTTCGCGGTGAGCGGCGCGCCCAGCCCCAGCTCTCCGGCCCGCGCCAGCAGATCGTCGCCGGTCACGTACGCGACCTTCGGTGCGAGACCGAGCTTTTCGGCCACCTCCCGCACCCGCTGGGCCAGCCCGGCCGGATTCAGCCCGCCCGCATTGGCGACGATCTTCACCCCGGACTCGAGGGCCAGGCCGAGGCTGCCCTCCAGCTGCTTCACGAAGGTTTTGGCGTAGCCGAGGTTCGCGTCCTTCATCCGATCGCGTCCCAGGATCAGCATGGTGAGCTCGGCCAGATAGTCGCCGGTGAGCACGTCGAGCTGCCCGCCCTCGAGCATCTCCCGCATGGCGCTGAGGCGATCGCCGTAGAACCCGGAACAGTTGCCGATCCGAATCAGATCCGGAGTGTCGGCGAGCTGACTCATGGCGGGCCTCCCTGTGCACCTGCGCTGTCACAGCGCGGTCGGCGCAGCCTCGGTGCTGCGGTCGGTTACAGGGTCACATCGGTCCCGGAAAAAATCAAGCCCGCGTGCTTGTTATTTTTCATAATCCCAGGTCGGGACCGGTCCCCGATGCGGCGGCAACCTTCAGGCACACTGAACACGTGTCCTCAGACGTCACCGTGATCGTCCTGCTCGCCCTCGCCGGATTCCTGCTCGGCGGGGCGTACTCGCTGTTCAAGACCTCGCGCCCACTGGCCATCGGGCTCGCCGTCTGCGGCGTGCTCGCGGCCGTGGGCGCGGTGCTCTGGATGACGAACTGACTCTCGCGCCGGCCGACCGTCACTCGGCCTCGAGGCGGAAGATGCGGAGATCTTCCGGGACGCCGCTCAGTGGAGCCGCGAAAAAGCTACGGCGATAGGGCTTTACACCCAGGCCGAGCTCCTCGAGCGTCTCCGGGCGCAGCGAGTCCAGCGTCACGCCCGAGAGCATGGTGTTGCCATTGCCGCCCGCTTCCATGACGCGGGCCGCGATGTTCACATCGATGCCGAGCCAGTCGCCGCCGATCTCGCGCGGACTGCCGGTGTGCAGCCCCAGGCGCATCTGCGGGCGATAGCCGTCCACCGACACCGCCGACAGGTTCTCCTTGGCCGCCACCGCCGCCCGCACGGCCCGGTCCGCGGACGGGAACACGGCCATCACGCCGTCGCCCATGCGCTTGACCACCTGGCCGCCGCGATCCACGATGGGCGGCTCGATGGCCTTGGCCACCCGCCGCAGCAGGTCCAGGGTCACCTCGTCCCCTGCGGCCAGGGACCAACTGGAGAAGGCCACCAGATCGGTGAACATGATGGTGATCTCCTGCGGGCCGCGGCCCTTGCCGATCCGCTCCAGCACGGCCTGCCAGACCTGCAGCGCACCCAGCCCCAATTCGCGTGCGGCACTGGGGGAATCACCGACCAGCTTGTCCGCCGCGCGGGCCACGGCACGCGCGCCACCGGGTCCGGAGACCGAGAGCGGATCACCGAAGGCCGGATCGCCGGGCAGGTTCTCGCGCGCCTTGCGGATGGCATCGATGATGTCGCCGCGCTGATTGGCGGCATTGACCATGGCCGAGAGCTGCCCGGGGAAGCGGCCGCGCCGCCGCCCGGTCTGCGACTCGTCGGTCTCGTCGGGGTCCTCGGACAGTTCCGCGGGAATCAGGGGGATGACCACATCCGGGTCGATGCGGGGTTGCCGTGCCCGACTGGGGGGCGCGTCGCGGGACCGGTTGCGATCGGTTCCCAGTCCGTCCGTACGGTTCGCGTCGGAGGCGCGTTCACCGCCGTCGGAGGGTCGTTCGCTCACGCCCAGAGCGTATCTCAGCGTTCCGTCGTGGAATGGATCAATGATTGCCACCTGACACCTCCCGATCGGTGCTAGCGGCCACATCATTGGACCCGCCGAAGGTTTGAGTGTTTTGGTTGCTGTTTCGATGCTACCGACCGTCCAGTACGACGGCCAACGATCCATGCCGACAGGAAAAGTTAGCTGGCACACACTTTTGGCCCGTTATGACACCGGCCCGATACGGAGAATCCGTATCGGGCCGATGCTCGCCGCCGTGCCGGGCAGTGGCCGGCGGCCCCTAGGGCAGGGTCTGTGCGCGCTCTACGCGTCGCGCTTATTTACCACGAACAACGCGGCTGCGAAGATCAATCCGACAAAGACCGCAAAGTAGACCAGGCCGCCCCACGGACCCCAGTGCCAGTACGACGACTTGGCGTCCACGGTGCCCAGGAACAGGCCCGCGTTCTGGAACGGCAGCAGCACCTGGATCTCCCGGCCGATCTTGCCGAACGCGCCGACCATGGGCTCGAGGATGACCGGCCACACGATCAGCAGCGACAGCGCGCCCGCCGACTGCCGGATCAGCGTGCCCACGCCGACCGCCAGGAAGACCACCAGCAGGATGAACAGCGGCACGGCGTAGAAGACCCGCAGATCGCCACTGCTCAGGCTCAGGTGGCTGCCCGCGTCGTGGTTCACCATGACCTTGAAGATGAAGAAGCCGAGGAAGGTCAGCGCCGCACTCAGCAACGCCATAGCAACCCCGATGACACCGGCCTTGGTGAGCAGCACGGTGGTTCGACCGGGAACCGCGAGGAAGGTGGTCTTGATGGTGCCGAAGCGGTATTCACTGGTGACCGCCAGCGCCGCCAGGATCATGACCATCAGGTAGCCGAAACCCGGAATGCCCTGGGCCAGGCCGGTGATACCCAGGCCCGCCACCGAGTTCTCCGCGTACGGCGCATCGGCCGGGGTCATCTTGCCCTGGGCCAGCTGATCCTCGAAGACCCGCCAGGACGCGTTCAGGGCCAGGCTGAACAGCGCCGCGATACCGAGCGCGAACACGACCAGCAGCGCCGTGCACCAGACCGGCGACTTGGTCGAGGTGAGCTTGATTCGTTCCGCCGCGAGCACTCCCATCAGAGCGCACCTCCCATAACCTGATCGAAGCCTTCGCCGTGGTACTGCACCGCGCCACCGGTCATGCGCATGAACGCCTCCTCCAGCGAAGCGCGCTGCGGCGAGAGCTCGTAGAGCGTGATGTCATTGGCGCCGGCCAGTTTTCCGACCGCGTCGCTGGTGACGCCCGCGACCACCAGGGCCGGGCCGTCCGCCTCGGCACCATCCTCGCGCACCGTCATGCCGTTCGAGGTGAGCAGGCTGCGCAGCTGATCCAGCTGCGGACTGCGTACGCGCACAGACTGTTCCGAGGCCTTCTCGATGAAATCCTTTGTGGTGGTGTCGGCAATGAGCCGGCCCCGGCCGATCACGACGAGATGCTCGGCGGTCTGCGCCATTTCGGAGAGCAGATGACTCGACACCAGCACGGTGCGGCCCTCGCCCGCCAGCCGCTGCATGAAGCGGCGGATCCACAGAATGCCCTCGGGATCCAGGCCGTTCACCGGTTCGTCGAACAGCAGCACCTGCGGGTCGCCGAGCAGGGCGCCGGCCAGGCCGAGCCGCTGCGACATGCCGAGGGAGAAACCACCGGCGCTCTTGTTGGCGACCTCGGACAGGCCGACCAGGCGCAGCACCTCCTCCACCCGCGACTGCGGAATGTCATTGGAGGCGGCCATCCACCGGAGGTGCGAGCGCGCGGAACGATTGGGATGCACCCACTTCGCGTCCAGCAGCGCGCCGACGGTGTCGAGCGGACGCTTCAGGTCGTGGTACGGCTTACCGTCGATGAGGGCGGTGCCGGAGGTCGGTGTGTCCAACCCCAGGATCATCCGCATGGTGGTCGACTTGCCCGCCCCGTTCGGGCCGAGGAAGCCGGTCACCTGCCCCGGACGAACCGTGAACGACAGGTCCGACACCGCGACGGTCTGGCCGTAGTGCTTGGTCAGGCCTCTCAGTTCGATCATGGCGACCAGTCTTCCCCATGTAAGGAGCGCGCACTATCGCTAATTGGTCGCGCGTCGCTCATCCCTGAGGATGACTACGGGCCGGACCGGACTCCGGGTTCAGAACCCGGGCCGGACTTCAGAATCCGGGCGAGGAAGCTTGGGCCCAGAAGCGCTTGGGGATTCGCCCGGCCTGCCGCGCCAGCCGGCCGCCCTCGACCGCGTGGGCCATGGCGGCGGCCATCAGCGCGGGCTGCCGGGCGCGGGTGACCGCGGTGGCCAGCAGGACCGCCGAGCAGCCGAGTTCCATTGCCAGCGCGGCATCACTGGCGGTGCCGATGCCTGCGTCGAGGATGACCGGCACGCCCGCGGCGGCCACGATCATCTCGATATTGTGCGGATTGCCGATACCCAGACCGGTGCCGATCGGCGAGCCCAGGGGCATGACCGCGGCGCAGCCGGTGTCCTCGAGGCGCTTGGCCAGCACCGGGTCGTCGGTGGTGTAGGGCAGCACGGTGAAGCCGTCGTCCACCAATTGCTCTGCGGCGGCGACCAATTCGATGGCGTCGGGCAGCAGGGTGCGCTCGTCGGCGATGACTTCCAGCTTCACCCAATCGGTTTCGAGAGCCTCGCGGGCCAGCTGGGCGGTGAGCACCGCCTCGGCGGCCGTGCGGCAGCCGGCGGTATTGGGCAGCGGCGCGATCTCCAGCCGCTTGAGCAGGTCCAGCACGCCGGTGCCGCCCGCGGCGTCCACCCGGCGCATGGCGACCGTGGTCAGCTCGGTGCCCGAGGCGACCAGGGCCTCCTCCAGCACGGCCAGATTCTCCGCGCCGCCGGTGCCCATGATGAGCCGGGAGCCGAACTCGCGTCCCGCGATGACCAGCGGCGCTGCGCTCGATGCGGCGTGCGCGGGGCCCTGCGTGGTTACGCGAGCTGCCGCCTCCGGGCCCTGAGCTCCCGCCGGCGCGCTAGCCACCCTGCACCGCCGTCAGGACCTCGATCTCCCAGCCGCGGCCGACCGGCTCGTCCCAGCGGGACTTGGGGAACACCGCGCCGTCGATGGCCAGCGCCACGCCCTGGCACGGCAGGTTCAGCCGTTCCAGCAGCTGCCGGATGGTGAGCTCGTCGGGGAAAACATGATCCTCGCCATTGACGGTGACGCCGACCGGAATTGCGGTCATCGGACTCCTCCTGGGTGAAACGGTGCGGCGGTGGTGAACCGGCGCGGGTCCGCGGCACGCGCCTCGGGCAGCTCGGTGTCGGCGAGCAGCGCCAGGACGGCGTCGGCGGTGACCGGGGTGTCGAGAATGCCGTTGCGGCCGTGTCCCGCGGCCACGATCACCCGCTCGTCCAGGTAACCGATCAGCGGCAGATTGTCGGGCGAGCCCGGGCGCGAACCCGCGATGGCCTCGGCGAATTCGTACTCGCCGATACCCGGCAGCACGGCCTCGGCATCGGTGACCAGGTCGCGGACACCGGCGACGGTGACGGCGTTGTCGAACCCGACTTCGTATTGTGTTGCACCCAGCACGATTCCGTCACGCCTCGGCACAAGATATATGGGGCGGCCGTGCACCCGGGCCCGGATCACGCGGGCGGGCACGGGCGGGGCGCTGGGGCGGCGGCGCAGGCGCAGGATCTCGCCTTTCACCGGGCGCACCGGCAGACCGGGCCACAACTCGGCGGCCGCGGCGCCGGTGGCGAGCACGATGCGATCGTGCGACAGGCCCGCCGGCGATTCCACCCGCTCGGCGCGGAACTCGACTCCGGCCGCGGCACAGGCGGTTCGGAGCACGGTCACCAGGGCGCGATTGTCAACGGCGGGTTCGGCGACGGCGAGCAGTCCGGCGCGCACGCCGCGGCCCACGCCGGGTTCGGCGGCACGCACCCCGGCGCGGTCCAGCAGGCGCAGCTCGTGGCCGCGGGCATTCACCCAGTCGGCGATGGTGCGCAGGTCGGCGGCATCGGCGCCGTCCAGAGCGACGGTCAGGGTCTGATCGGCGACGAAGACATCGGTGCCGGTGACGCCCCGCAGCTCGGCGGCGAAACCGGGCCAGCGGATCAGGGAGGCGGCGCCGAAGGCGAGAGCGGCGTCCTCACCGGGCCAGCCCTCCGAGAGCGGGGCGAGCATGCCGCCCGCCACCCACGAGGATCCGGAGCCCACGGCCGGGTCGAAGAGGGTGACGGTCCAGCCCGCTCCGGCGGCACGCCAGGCTACCGAAAGTCCGATCACACCGCCGCCGACGACGGCCAGAGTCCGCATGTGAATCCACCTAACTCATCCCGGCATCCGCGGGACCTGCATATATATCGCGCGAAACAGTGGACTCGGCGGGAGCGTCGCGCGGCTGCACGCCGGGTGCGCTCTCTCGGGTCGTTTCGACTCGAACACCGTAGCGCGACTACCGTCGAGACTGTGCAACCCTCCCACCCGAACCGGCCCGCCACCCCACGGGAACGCCTCGCCACCGCGCGGCTGTACCTGTGCACCGACGCCCGCCGGGACCGGGGTGACCTGGCGGAGTTCGCCGAGGCGGCCCTGGCCGGCGGCGTCGACATCATCCAACTGCGGGACAAGGGCTCGCCCGGGGAGAAGCAGTTCGGGCCACTCGAGGCCAAGGCCGAACTGGGTGCGCTGGCCGAGCTGAAGGCCGCCGCCCGCCGCCACGGCGCACTGGTCGCGTGCAACGACCGCGCCGATATCGCGCTCGCGGCCGGGGTGGACGTGCTGCACCTGGGCCAGGGCGACCTGCCGCCCTGGTACGCGCGGCAGATCCTGGGCGGCGAGGTGGTGCTGGGCCGCTCCACGCACAATCGCGCGCAGGCCGGACTGGCCGCGGTGGACGAGCACATCGACTACTTCTGCACCGGGCCGGTATACGCCACCCCGACCAAGCCGGGTCGCACCCCGGCGGGCATCGATCTGGTCCGGTCCACCGCGGATTCGCACACGCAGCGGCCGTGGTTCGCCATCGGCGGTATCGACGCCCGCAGCCTGCCCGAGGTGCTGGACGCGGGCGCGACGCGAATCGTGGTGGTGCGGGCCATTACCGAGGCCGACGATCCGGCGGCCGCCGCCCGCGCCATCAAGCAGCGGATCCTGGCGAACGACCGCTAGTCAGCCGACCGGGTCGAGACGAATCGGGACGCCGTTCAGATTGGACATGCCCGCGAGGCGTTCCACATCGGCGAGATCGGTGGACATCAGGTCGTTCACATTCGCGCCCCCGGCGGCATTGGCGCGCTGCCAGCCGCCGTCGTGACCCCAGCCGTGCGGAATGGCCACGGTGCCCTCGGTCATGTCCTCGGTGAGCCGGGCGGTCACCTCGATGGCGCCGTGCGCGGAGGAAACCCGGCAGCGGTCGCCGTCGGAAATGCCCGCCACCGCCGCGTCTTTGGGGTTGATGCGGGCGGCGTGCTCGCGGTCGCCGCGCATGAGCGGCTCGGCATTGTGCATCCACGAGTTGTGCGATTTGAGTTCGCGCAGGCCGATGACGCGCAGCGGATAGGCCGGATCGGCCGGCCGCGCGCTGAGGGCGCGCAGTTCGCCGATGATCTCGTCCGGATCCAGCCGCACGCGGCCCCCCTTGTGCCGCACCACGTTCCGCAGCACCCCGGTGGCGATGCTGTCGGCGAGCACCACCCCGTGCGGGTGACGGCGCAGCATGCGCAGGCTGAGGCCATTGCGGCGCAGGCCGAATCGGTCGCCGTAGGGGCCGGTGCGCAGGGCCAGGTCGGCCAGCAGGGTCGGGGTGGGGCGGGCGGAACCGAGGCCCGGGACGCGGCGGCGCAGGGCACTCAGCAGGCGACCGGCCGGGCGGGCCGGACCGATGGCGAAGGGCTGCACGCCGATCCGGGTCGCGATGGCGTCGATGATCCGCCATTCCTCGCGAGCCTCCCCGTACGGTTCGACGACCCGCTCGGTGTACTGGGTGTACGGCGTCGGGGAGAACGCGGTGAACGGCAGCGGAATGTCGTCGCGCTCCAGAAAAGTGGTCGCCGGGAGGATGTAGTCGGCTATCCGGTTGGTGTCGTTGACATATATGTCTATGGAAACGAACAGGTCCAGTTCGGTGAGCGCGGCGGCCAGTTCGCGGCCGTTGGGCACCGAGGAAACCGGATTGCCCGCCGAGGTGAACAGGGCACGCAGCTGCCCAGGGCCGGGCGTGGTGATCTCCTTGGCCATGATGGCGGCCGGGAAGGTGCCCAGCACGTCCGGGAATCCGCCGATGCGGGAATGGTTCTTGCCGTAGCCGGCGAAACCGAGGCGGGCGCTCAGTTCGGAGACCGCCACCAGTTCCTTGCCGAAGACCGAACCGCCCGGCCTGTCGAGGTTTCCGGTCACCAGGGACAGGACGTCGATGAGGAAGGCCACCAGGGTCGCGTGCCTGCCCAGGCAGGTACCGGTGCGGCCGTAGACCGCGGCGGATTCGGCGCGGGCCAGATCGCGGGCCAGGGCGCGCACCCGATCGGGCTCGAGGCCGGTGACCTCGGCGGTGTATTCGGGCGTGAAACGCGCTACGGCATCCCGTAGTTCACGTGCGCCGCCGGCCTGGCGACGCAGCGCCCCGGTGTCTTCCAGACCCTCGTCGAAGATTACCTGCAACAGGGAGGCCAGCAGCCAGGCGTCACCGTCCGGTCGCACGCCGACGTGCTCGAACAGCTTGGCGGTCTCGGTGTTTCGCGGGTCGACCACCACCACACGCCCGCCCCGCTTCGTGATGGCGGTGAGCTTCTCGCGGATACGCGGCGCGCTCAGCACGCTGCCGTGTGAGACAAGGGGATTCGCGCCCAGCATGAGCAGGAAATCGGTGCGGTCCAGATCCGGCACCGGCACGGTGGTGAGGGAGCCGTAGAGCAGCTCGCTGGCCACGAAACGGTTGTTGATGTCCTGGGAACCGGCCGAATACACGTGCTTCAACCCGGCGGCCAGCTGGAAACCCACCATCCACAGGGTGTGTGAATAGGAGAAGGAGGACGGATTGCCGAAATACCAGCCGAGGCTCTCGATTCCGTGCTCGCGGATGAGCCCGCACAGGCGTGCGCCGATCTCGTCCAGCGCCGTGTCCCAGGACGCCCGCTCGAACTCGCCGGAGGCGGTGCGCCGCAAGGGATACAGCACCCGGTCGGGATCGTTCTGGATCTCGGTGAAGGCGATGCCCTTGGGGCAGGCGTTGCCACGGGAGAGCGGATGGTCCTTGTCGGCGCGCAGGCGCACCAGCTTCCCGTCCTCGACGGTGGCGATCAGCCCGCAGAGGGGCTCACAGATCCGGCAGTAGGTGGGGAGCTCGCGCGTTGTCACGCCTCAAGACAACACCTGGTCCAGAGTGAGGAACAACACATTTCCGGCCAAATCGGTCTGTTCCGTAACCGATTGGGGCGCGCCGATGCGGGCGGTGCGGCCGACCCCGTCGCCGTTCGAATGCAGCCAGAGGAATTCCTGCCCGGCCAGATCCAGGGTGCGCGGCAACGCGGCCGCCACCGCGCCGGTATCGGCGATTCCCTCGAGACTGATCAGGGTGGGCGTGGCGCGCAGGGCGGGCCAGGCGGCGGCGAAGCCGGGGTGCAGCGGCCGGTCCTCGACCTCGTCCTCGGGCACCCAGATCAGGTCCTGACTCTCCTTGTTGCCGCGGGTGCGCAGCTGATCGGCGGCATCGGCGATGACGGTGGTGTAGGTCCAGCCACTGGGCGCGGTCGCGGTCACGCGGGATCCGCGCACCCGGATCGAGCCGGGCGCGATGCCCGCCTCCTCCTCGGCCTCACGGACGGCCGCGTGCACGCTGGTCTCGTGGGAGTCGCGGGCTCCGCCGGGCAGCGCCCAGGTGCCGCCCTGATGGGTCCAGGCGGCCCGATGATGCAGCAGGACTGCAGATCCGCCGCCGGCCAGCGGGGCGCGCAGCAACAGTCCGGCAGCGCCGAAACGACCCCACTGGCGGGTGCCATCCGGACTCTCCGCCCACCCGTCCCCATCACCACGCATCTTCGCAATCCCATCGTCCGACCGCACTGCCGTGCACAGTCCCCGCTCAGCGGAGCACATCGCGGGGATTCCCGCGTCACAGCGGCGGTACGTCCACAATAAGCTCATCCGGCAGCAACAAGTCGGTCGTTCGATATCGGTCAGTGGGAGGTGAGGATGGCTCGCACCGAGGAATTGCGGCTCGCGGAGCTGTCCCCCCGCACCGCCGCGGCGGCCTGGCGCGAACGCTTCGCGACCACCGAACTGCGCAGTTTCGCCCGGTCCTCACCGGCCAAACTGATCGCCATCGGACTGGTCCTGCTGAGCTTGTGCGTGGCGGCCGGCATCGTGACCGCCACCGCGGTGACCAACCGGCAACACGCCCTGGACGCCCTGCTGGATCAGTCGGAGCCCGATGCCTATTCGGCGCAGCGGCTCTACACCTCACTGTCGGTGGCCGACGCCTCGGCCGGTGCCGCCTTCATTTCCGGTGGGCTGGAATCGAAGCCGGTGCGCGACCGGTACAACCAGGCGGTCGGCGAGGCCGCGGCCGAACTGGTGACCCAGTCCAATCGCAGTGACGGGGACACGGATACGCAGCTGCGCAGCGGCATCGCCACCGGACTGCCGGTGTACACCGGCGTCATCGAGACCGCGCGGGCCAACAACCGCGCCGGGGAGCCGGTGGGCGCGGCCTATCTGAGCGAGGCTTCCAACCTGATGCAGGGGACACTGCTGCCGATGGCGCAGGAACTGCAGGAGCACCGGTCCGCCGCCATCACCGCCACCCAGCACACCCACGTGCGCCCGCCCTGGCCCGCCATCCTGCTGCCGCTGCTGGTGGTGGCGGCGCTGATCGCGGCGCAGCTGTTCCTGTACCGGCGCTGGCACCGGGTGCTCAATCTCGGGCTGCTGCTGGCCACCGGGACCATGGTGGTACTGCTGGCCTGGACGGTGATCGCGGGCATCATCTCCGCGGTGGACACCACCCACGCCCGCGACCAGGGCAGCACCCCCACCACGGCGCTCACCCAGAGCCGCATCCTGGCCCAGCAGGCCCGCACCGCGGAGACCCTCAAACTGGTGCGCCGCGACACCAGCGCGGACTACGACAAGGCCTACGACCAGGCCATCGACAAACTGCGAAACATCCTGTCCGGCTATCGAACCGACGCGCCCGGCGCGAGCGACGTGCAGACCGCGTCGGCCGCCCTGGACCGTTGGCGGGCCGCGCACCAGCGCATGAACGACGCGCTGTCCAAGGGCGACTTCATCGGCGCGGCCGCGGTCGCCACCGGGCCGGGCGCCAACGAGGCCGCCGCCCAGACCGACGCGCTGGACCGCGCGCTCGGCGACGGCATCGCCGACACCCGGAACATGCTGCGCACCGACACCTCGCACGCCGCCCGCACGCTGGACCTGCTCGGCCCCGGGGCGCTGGTGCTGAGCACCGCCGCCGCCGTGCTGATCGCGGCCGGGCTCTGGCCCCGACTGCGGGAGTACCGATGACCCGAAGACCCGTCCGCTCCCTGACTCTCGCGGTCCTGGCCGCGGCCGTGGCCTACACGGCCGCCTGCGGCGACAGCAGTCCCCCGCCGCCTGCGCCCTCGACCCGGGTGCCCAGCTATGTCGAGCCGCCACTGCCGTCGGGAGCCGTTGCGGCACAGACCCAGAGCGCGCCGCCGCCGGAGGTGACCGACTGCGGTGACCCGACCGCGAGCCTGCGGCCCAACGGCACCAGGAGCGGGCCGGACATCGACGCCATCCGGGCGCGGGGGCGGCTGCTGGTGGGCCTGGACCCGGGCAGCAATCTGTTCAGCTTCCGGGATCCGGCCAGCGGCACGCTCGCCGGATTCGATGTGGACATCGCCCGCGAGCTGGCCCGGGACCTGCTGGGCGATCCGGCGGCGCTGGAGTTCCGGATCCTCGGCTCCGCCGACCGCGAGCGGGCGCTGCAGGAGCACACCGTGGACGTCGTGGTGAAGACCATGACCATCAATTGTCAACGGCGGCAGACGGTTACCTTCTCCACCTCGTATCTGCAGGCGCATCAGCGCGTGCTGGCCTTCCGCAACTCCGGTATCAACGGACTGACCGATCTGGCGGGCAAACGGCTGTGCCTGGTCAACGGCACCACCTCCCTGGACCTGATCCGGCGCTCGCAGCCCGCCGCGTCCATCCTCACCGTGCCCACCTGGGCCGACTGCCTGGTGGTGCTGCAGCAGCGGCAGGTGGACGCGGTCAGCACCGACGACACCGTGCTGGCCGGGCTGGCCGAGCAGGATCCGGCCACCGAGGTGGTCGGACCCAACCTGAGCACCGAGCAGTACGGGATCGGCATCTCCAAGGGCGCGGACGATCTGGTCCGCTTCGTCAACGGCACCCTGGAACGCATTCGCGCGGACGGGACCTGGAACCGGCTCTACCGCCGCTGGCTGGTGACCGAGCTCGGCGACGCCGCCATTCCGCCGCCCCCGAGGTATCAGGACTGACGATGACCACACCGGAGCAACCCGAGGGGACGCAGGCGGTCGCGCGCACCGAGATGACCGTGGGGCCGTACTGGCCCGCCCGGACCGAGCTGACCACGCGGCACGCACCGGCCGGCGACGACGGCGCGGGCACCCGGCCCGCCGAGCGCACCGAGCCGACGCCGCGCGCGGAATCCCCCGGCACGGAGCCGACCGCCGTGGAACCGGAAATCCCGGTGGCGCCGAGTGTTTCGAGCGCGGAGGGCGAGACGCGGACCCCGACCCGGCCCTCCCAGCGCACCGCCCGCATGACCCGCCCGCGCCCCGCGGTGCGTCGGCTCGGGGCCGGACTGGTGCCGATCCCGGCGGTGGAGCCGATGGATCCGGAAGCCGCCGTGCTCGACGATCCGGTGGTGGCCGAGGGGCGGCGGTTCTGCTGGCGATGCGGCAAGCCGGTCGGGCGGGCCACCCCGACCCAGGTGTCCACCACCGCGGGCACTTGCCAGACCTGCGGCGCGCCTTACGATTTCCGGCCCTCGCTGTATCCCGGCGACCGGGTGGTGGGCCAGTACGAGATCCAGGGCTGTATCGCGCACGGCGGACTGGGCTGGATCTACCTGGCCATCGACCGCAATGTGAGCGACCGCTGGGTGGTGCTCAAGGGCCTGTTGCACGCCGGTGACGCCGAGGCGCAGGCGGTCGCGCTGGCGGAGCGGCAGTTCCTGGCCGAGGTCGTGCACCCGAGCATCGTGAAGATCCACAACTTCGTGGAGCACTCGGGGCCGGACGGGACGCCGATCGGCTACATCGTCATGGAGTACGTGGGCGGGCATTCGCTGCGCGATCTGCTCGATCACCATGCGCCCGACCGCATGCCGGTCGCCGAGGCCATCGCCTACCTGCTGGAAATCCTTCCGGCCCTGGACTATCTGCATTCGGTGGGGCTGGCCTACAACGACCTCAAGCCCGACAACATCATGATCACCACCGACCGGGTGGAGCTCATCGACCTGGGCGCGGTCACCCAGTTCGAGGCGTACGGAAACCTGTACGGCACCAGGGGATTCCAGGCGCCCGAGATCGCGCACACCGGGCCGACGGTGGCCTCCGACATCTACACCGTGGGCCGCACGCTGGCCGTGCTCACCCTGCACCTGCCGATGGAGCGCGGCGCCCACGTCGACGGCATCCCGGATCCGAAGGAGCAGCCGGTGCTGGCCCGGCACCCGTTCCTCTACCGGCTGCTGCTGCGCGCCACCCACCCGGACCCGGAGCGCCGATTCCCCTCCGCGCGCCTGCTCGCCACCCAGCTCACCGGCGTGCTGCGGGAGATCCTGGCCGTCGAGACCGGCAGTGAGCATCCGCAGCTGTCCACCCTGTTCAGCCCGCCGCGCACCAGTTTCGGCACCGGCGAGCTCATCGCGCAGACCGACGGCATCATCGACGGCGTCCCCCGCGACACCCTGCTGCAGCCCGGCGACGTGGTGGCGGCGCTGCCGGTGCCCATCATCGATCCGGGCGACCCGTCCGCGCCGCTGCTGGCCGGGGCCGCGCATCCCGAACCCCGGCACTCCCTCGACGAACTGCGGCACGCCCGCCAGCGCGCGGCGGCCGAACCCGGCGGCGCGCCCGAGACTTTCGAACTGGAGGTGACGCTGGCCGAGGCCCGCGCCCACCTGGACCTCGACGAGCCCGCGGCCGCCCGCATGCTGCTGGCCCGGCTCACCGACGAGCCGCTGCCGCCGGCCCCGGACTGGCGCATCGACTGGTACCTGGGCCTGACCGAGCTGCTGGAACTGGAGTACGAGCGCGCCTTCGCCCGCTTCGACGCCGTGCTGGAGGCGCTGCCCGGCGAGATCGCACCCAAGCTGGCGCTGGCCGCCACCGCGGAACTCGTTCTCCAGCACTGGGATTCGCCCGATCCCGAGGAGTGGCGGTCCTATGCCGAGAACTACTACGCCACCGTGTGGCGCACCGATCGGGGCGTGGTGAGCGCGGCCTTCGGTCTGGCCCGCCAGCTGGCAGCGGCCGGGAACATCACCGCCGCCGTGCACGCGCTGGATCAGGTGCCGCCCGCCTCACGGCATTACGCGGAGGCCCGGATGACGGCCATTCTCATACTGCTGACCTGCGCGCCCGCCGCGGACCTGGACGAGTCGACGCTGCGGGTGGCGGCGGCGCGGGTGCAGGATCTGCCGACCGGCGAGGGACGCGCGGCCCAGTTGCGGATTCTCACCCTGGGGGTCGCGCTGGGCTGGGTGCAGGCCGGAAAGCAACCGAAATCGGTCGGCTCCAAGCTGTTCGGGTCACCGTTCACCGAGCGGGATCTCCGGCGCGGCATCGAGGCCGGCCTGCGCGGCCTCGCCCGCTCCGCGCCTGAACGCACCCACCGGTACGCGCTGGTGGATCTGGCCAACGCGGTGCGTGCCAAATCCTGGTTCTGAGGAACCGGAAGAGTCCCGTGTCGCCCGCGGCGGTCACAGAGGCAGTCTGCGAACCACGGGGCCGGCGAGGGAATTTCGGCCCCTACCACGGTTGTGCGTGGTGCGACACGGGTTCCGGTGGACCGGGCGAACCGGATCCGGTGACCACCATGCCAGGCCCATCATGATGTTTTCGTGAAGTCCGAATCGCCATGCGGGTGCCGTGGCGCTCAGCCGACCAGATCGGCGGCGGCGCGGGCGATGGCGAGTTCCTCGTTGGTCGGGACCACCAGCACCGACACGTCCGAGTCGTCGGTCGAGATGCGCCGGGCCGTACGGTCTTTCGCGGTGTTCCGGTCGGCGTCGATGCGAATCCCGTACCGCTCCAGTCCCGCCAGCGACTCGGCGCGCACCTTGGCGTCGTTCTCGCCGACACCGGCGGTGAAGGTGATGGCGTCCACCTCCCCCAGCTCGATCAGGTACGCGCCGATGTAGCGGCGCAGCCGGTGGATGTAGACGTCGAACGCCAATTTCGCGGTCGGATGGCCGGTTTCGATGAGGCGGCCGAGCTCCCGGAAGTCATTGACACCGGAGATGCCCTTGATCCCGGAGTTCCGGTTGAGTAGGGCGTCCACATCGTTCACATCCATGTCCGCCGTGCGGATGAGGTGGAAGATGATCCCCGGATCCAGATCCCCGGACCGGGTTCCCATGACCAGGCCCTCCAGCGGGGTCAGGCCCATGGAGGTGTCCACCGCCTGCCCGGCCCGAATGGCCGAGGCCGACGCGCCGTTGCCGAGGTGCAGCACGATCTGGTTGAGCTCGGTTCTGTCCTTCCCGAGGAAGGCCGCGACCTGGCCGGACACGTAATCGTGCGAGGTGCCGTGGAAACCGTACTTGCGAACACCGTGCGCCGCCGCGATTTCCGCGTCGATGGCGTAGGTCTTCGCCGCGGCGGGCAGATTGTGGAAGAAGGCGGTGTCGAACACCGCGACCTGCGGCACGTCCGGCAGCAGCGCGCGCGCCGATTCGATGCCGATGACATTGGGCGGATTGTGCAGCGGCGCAAGGGAGGACAGGTCGACAATGGCCTGCACCACCGCGTCTGTAATGAGCGTCGGCTCGTAGAAGACCTCACCGCCGTGCACCACCCGGTGCCCGACCGCGGCCAGATCCGCGTGCGCCAGATCCTGGCCGCTCGCGCTGAACAGATCGAACACCACCCGCAGGCCCTGCGCGTGATCGGCGATGGGCCCCTGATACTCGAGAGTCTTCTCGCCCGAGGTGTGTTCGACGGTCACCGCATCCGGCTCGACCGCCTCGCCGATGCGTTGCACCACGCCATGCGCGCACACATCGGCGGTCGCCGGATCGAGCAGCTGATATTTGATGGACGAGGATCCGGAATTGATCACCAGAACCTTCATCACGCCTCCTGCTGAGCCTGAATCGCGGTGATCGCGACGGTGTTCACGATGTCCGCGACCAGCGCGCCCCGCGACAGATCATTGACCGGCTTGCGCAGACCCTGCAGCACCGGGCCGATGGCGACGGCCCCGGCGCTGCGCTGCACCGCCTTGTAGGTGTTGTTGCCGGTATTGAGGTCCGGGAAGATGAAGACCGTCGCCTGGCCCGCCACTTCGGAATTCGGCAGCTTGGTCTTGGCCACCGTGGGCTCGATCGCGGCGTCGTATTGAATCGGCCCCTCCACCAGCAGTTCCGGCGCCCGCTCGTGCACCAGCTTGGTGGCGGCGCGCACCTTGTCGACGTCCGCGCCGGACCCCGACTCGCCCGTGGAGTAGGAGAGCATGGCCACGCGCGGGTCGATGCCGAACTGGACGGCGGTACGGGCGGAGGAGATGGCGATATCGGCCAGCTGGTCGGAGGTCGGGTCCGGCACCACGGCGCAGTCGCCGTACACCAGCACCCGGTCGGCCAGGCACATGAGGAAGACGCTGGACACCGTGGACACGCCCGGCTCGGTCTTGATGATCTCGAAGGACGGGCGGATGGTGTGCGCGGTGGTGTGCGCCGCGCCAGAGACCATGCCGTCGGCGACCCCCATGTGCACCATCATGGTGCCGAAATACGAGATGTCGCTCATGAATTCGCGGGCGCGGTCCACCGTCATGCCCTTGTGGGCACGCAGGCGGGCGTACTCCTCGGCGAATTCGTCGCGCAGCGGGCAGGTCTTGGGATCGAGCACCTCGGCGGCCTCGATGTCCACGCCGAGCTCGGCGGCACGGCCGCGCACCGCCGCCTCGTCGCCGAGGATGGTGAGGTCGGCGATCTTGCGCTGCAGCACCCGCCCGGCCGCGCGCAGAATGCGGTCGTCGTCGCCCTCGGGCAGCACGATGCGCTTGCGGTCGTTGCGGGCGCGGTCGATGAGCTGGTACTCGAACATCTGCGGGGTGACGATGTTCGGGATGGGAATCTCGATCTGCCGCAGCAGTTCCCGCGGATCGACCCGCTGCTCCATGAGGGCCAGCGCGGTGTCCACCTTGCGGATGCTGGACAGCGAGACGCGGCCGCGGGTGAGCGCGGTGGCCTTGGCGGTCTCGAAGGTGCCCAGGTCGGTGGCGAGGATGGGCAGCTTGGGTTTGAGGCCCGCCATCAGTCGCGCGATGGACGGCTCGGGCAGCATGCCGCCGTTCATGATGATGCCGGCCAGCGACGGAAAGCCCTCCGCCTCATGGGCGTTCACCAGCGCGAGCAGCACGTCGGAGCGGTCACCGGGGGTGATGACGGCAACGCCGTCGGCGAGGCGTTCCAGAATGTGCTCGGCGGTCATGCCGCCGACGATCACCTCGAGCGCCTCGCGCTGCATGAGTTCCGGGTCGCCGCTGTAGAGTTCGCCGCCGATCGCCTCGCGCAGCTCCTCCATGGTGGGCGCCTGCAGCAGCGGCACCTCGGGCAGCGCCCAGGAGGGCACGGTGCAGGCCCCCTTCAGGGCGGCCGCGTCGGCCTCCAGCTGCCCGGGCTCGCACCGGTTGGCGATCACCGCCACCAGCTTGGCGTGCTCGGCCGCCAGCTCGGCGCGGCAGAGCTCCACCAGCTGGCCCAATTCCTCAGGGGTGCGGCCCATTCCACGCACCACCAGCAGTACGGGCGCGCCGAGGTTCACCGCGATGCGGGCGTTGTAGCGCAGTTCGCTGGGGCTGGCGACATCGGTGTAGTCCGAGCCGACGATGAGCACGGCGTCGCACTGCTTGGCGACCGCGTGGTACCGCATGACGATCTCGCTGATCGCCGCGTCCGGATCCTCGTGCACCTGTTCGTAGGTGACGCCGATGGCCTGGTCGTAGTCGACATCGGCGGTGGAGTGCTCGAGCAGCAGCTCGAGAATGTAGTCGCGCCCGATCGCGGACCTGGTGATCGGCCGGAACACGCCCACTCGCGGCGTGGTGGCCGCGAGGGCCTGCAGAACACCGAGCGCCACCGTCGACTTGCCGGTGTCGCCCTCGGGGGACGCGATGTACACACTGGAAACCGGTGTGGCAGCCATGGGCGAAAGCCTACCGACCGTTATGGGCTGATTTCCGCGCGTACCCGGTTACCCGGCCGCGGATATTCGGGGACGGACTACCGCGAGAGCCGCCCGTCCCCGGGTGCCACGGCGTGAACCGACTCAGAGGGCCCGCAGGCGGGGCGCCAGATCGCGCTGGAACAGATCCAGGAACCGGCGCTGATCATGACCGGGCGCGTGGAAGACCAGGTGGTTCAGGCCCGCGTCCAGGTACGGCTTGATCTGCTCGACCGCCTGGTCCGGATCGCTGGCCACGATCCAGCGCTTGGCGATCTGCTCGATCGGCAGCGCGTCGGCGGCCGCCTCCATCTCGATGGGATCGGTGATGGAGTGCTTCTGCTCCGCGGTCAGCGAGAGCGGGGCCCAGAAGCGGGTGTTCTCCAGCGCCAGAACGGGATCGGTGTCGTAGGAGATCTTGATCTCGATCATGCGGTCGATGTCGTCGACGGAGCGGCCGGCCTTGGCGGCGCCCTCCGCGACGGCGGGCATCAGCTTCTCGGTGTAGAGATCCATGCCCTTGCCGGAGGTGCAGATGAAACCGTCACCGGCGCGGCCGGCATAGCGGGCCACCAGCGGGCCGCCCGCGGCGATGTAGACCGGGATGCCGCCCTTGGGCACGTCGTAGATCGAGGCGCCGACGGTCTTGTAGTACTGGCCGTCGAAGTCCACCCGCTCGCCCGTCCACAGCGCGCGCATCAGGTCCACCGACTCGCGTAGCCGCGCGAAACGCTCCTTGAACTCCGGCCATTCGCCCTGGAAGCCGGTGGCGATCTCGTTCAGCGCCTCACCCGAGCCGACGCCGAGCATGATGCGATCCGGGTACAGGCAGCCCATGGTGGCGAACGCCTGCGCGATGACCGCAGGGTTGTACCGGAAGGTCGGGGTCAGCACCGAAGTGCCGAGCTGAATGCGCTTGGTGCGCTCGCCCACCGCGGCCAGGAAGGCCAGCGAGAACGGGGCGTGCCCGCCATTGTGCCGCCACGGCTGGAAATGGTCGGAGACGGTGGCGCTGTCGAGGCCGTGCGCCTCCGCCTCCACCGCGAGCTCCACCAGTTCGCGCGGGCCGAACTGTTCCGCGGACGCCTTGTAACCGAGCTTGAGGTCTTTCACCTGGGCACTCCTGTCGCCATGCTGCGCTCGAGCTGTGCGGGCCAACCTCCCGCACGACCGCCGCGACACCGGGCATCGCGAACGGTCCTACTTCGCACGATAGGTCAGCGGTGAAACGCGGTGCGGCAGGGGTCACACCCAAGGGGTCGAACCTCGGGTGGGCGGACGGTATTCCGGGGATGAAACCGGTCGGACGGTCAGTTAGGGCAGGAATATATGAGCGTCCGGTCCCGGGATAGCGGAGAATGTGCGCGTGACCTACTCGAGCGCTGAACCGATCCTCTCCTATCTGACCGACATGGACGGCGTCCTCGTGCACGAGAATCACATGGTGCCCGGGGCCGATCAGTTCCTCGCCGAACTGCGCGACAACGACATTCCGTTCCTGGTTCTCACCAACAATTCGATCTACACCGCGCGCGATCTGCAGGCCAGGCTCAGGCACACCGGCCTCGACATTCCGGTCGAGTCCATCTGGACCTCCGCCCTCGCCACCGCGACCTTCCTCGACGACCAGCGCCCAGGCGGCACCGCCTACGTGGTCGGCGAATCCGGCCTCACGACTGCGCTGCACGAAATCGGTTACGTTCTCACCGATTCCGACCCGGACTACGTGGTGCTCGGCGAAACCCGCACCTACTCTTTCGAAGCCATCACCACCGCCATCCGGCTGATCTCCGCGGGCGCGCGCTTCATCGCCACCAACCCGGACGCCACCGGCCCGTCCCGCGAAGGCATCCTTCCGGCCACCGGCTCCGTCGCCGCCCTCATCACCGAGGCCACCGGCCGCAAGCCCTACTACGTCGGTAAACCCAACCCACTGATGATGCGATCGGCGTTGCGCCGCATCGGTGCCCACTCCCAGTCCACCGTCATGATCGGCGACCGGATGGACACCGACGTCATCGCGGGCCTGGAGGCGGGCATGCGGACCATCCTGGTCACCACCGGCATCTCCACCCCGGCCCTGGTCGAGCAGTTCCCGTACCGCCCGACCACCATCCTGCCCTCGGTGGCCGCCCTGGTCGGCAAGACCAAGGACCCGTTCGCGCTGTAGTCAGGCGTCGCCCTCGAGTGCATCGAGGGCGGCCGACAGGGTCGTCAGCGCGTCCACGATGTGGGCGAGCTGCTCGATACCCAGCTGCGCCACAAGCCGTTTCGCCATGGCCGCGTGCTGCGGGTCGATCCGCCGCACCGCGTCGTGACCCGCCTCGGTGATGGCCACCAGCTTCGCGCGCCGATGCGCCGGATTGGGGCGGTATTCCACGAATCCCTTGTCCGCCAGCACATCCGCGATGCGCTGCACGCTCTGGCGGGTGATACCCATTTCGCGGGCGATACCGGCCACCGGGAGCGGTTCGTGCAGAATCGCACCGAGCACCTGCCACCACGCGACCGTGATCCCGGACGGCTTGGCCAATTCCTCTGCGATCGAGAGGAATTGGCCGTTCAGCTTGAACGACGTGACGGCCGCGGCCCCGAACAGCTGCTGCGCGGTGCGGGTCATTGCGCGGCCGCCGCGCGCTGCTGCTCGTACTCGAACAACGCGTAGAAGCCCGCGGGATCATTGTTTCCGTACAGCCGGTACCAGGACTCCAGCACGTGCGGCTCGTAGATACCCAGGCGCGCGAAGATCTCGCGGGCGAAATCGACCGGTCGGGTACCGGTCGCGGTGATCAGGTCACCGTCGGTGACCGCGGTCGCCTGAACATAGTGCTCGCCACCCGAATATCCGCTGTAGGCAAGATATCCCGCGTCATTGCTGGTGTGCCGCCGATCGTCCAGCAGGCCCTCCTGCGCCAGCCCGAAGGTCGCGCCGCAGATCGCCGCCACCGGCACCCCGGCCGCCAGAAACTCCCGGGCCTTGCGCGCGAAGGCCGCCGGCGTCTCGGGATGCTGCTCGGTTTCGAGTCCCGGCAGGATCAGCATGGCGCTGTCGGCGGGCTTCAGCTCATCGAGAACCAGATCGGGCAGGATCCGCATGCCGCCCATCGAGGTGATCGGCTCGGCGCCGAGGGCGACCGTCTTCACCTGCCAGGTTCCCGGCTCGCGCTGCCAGAGTTCGCGATTGATGTGTGCGGTCGCATGCCCGACCTCCCAGTCCGAGAAGGTGTCGTACACGGCCATGTGGACTGTTTTCATCATGACAGCATGCTGTCATATTTGACAGCATGCTGTCAAACGACGCTCGATGATTCTCAGGGGCTGCCCCGAACCCCGTCGCCCCCGAACACGAAAGGGCCGGAACCCAGTGGGTTCCGGCCCTTTCGAACACTCGTCGGATCAGCTCAGTGCCTGGTCCAGGTCATTGAGCAGGTCCTCCACATCCTCGAGCCCGATGGAGATGCGGAGCACGCCATCGGTAATCCCCACGGCCGCACGGCCTTCCGGGCCCATCGCCCGGTGGGTGGTGGTGGCCGGATGCGTGATCAGCGTCTTCGCATCGCCGAGGTTGTTGGAGATGTCGACGATGCGCAGGCGGTTGAGCACCTCGAAAGCGCGCTTCTTGGCCTCGTTCTCCGACGCCTTCAGCTCGAAGGTGATCACCGTGCCGCCACCGGACATCTGACGCTTGGCCAGCTCGTACTGCGGGTGCGAGGACAGGAACGGGTACTTCACCCACGCCACGGCGGGATGGGTCTCCAGGAACCCGGCGATCTTCAGCGCGGAGTCCACCGACTGGCGCAGGCGCAGCGGCATGGTCTCCAGACCCTTGAGCAGGGTCCACGCATTGAAGGGGCTCAGCGCCGGACCGGTGTGGCGCATCAGGTTCTTCACCGGGCCGTCGATGTAGTCCCGGGGTCCGAGGATCGCGCCGCCGAGGACGCGGCCCTGCCCGTCGATGTGCTTGGTGCCCGAGTACACGGTGATGTCCGCGCCCAGGTCGAAGCCGCGCTGCAGCAGCGGGGTGGCGAAGACGTTGTCCAGCACCACCTTCGCGCCCGCCGCGTGTGCGAGATCGGAGACCGCGCGCACATCGGTGAGGGTCTGCATGGGGTTGGAGGGGGTCTCGAAGAAGACGGCCTGGGTCGGCACCGACAGCGCCTGCTCCCACTGGTCCAGATCCTCGCCGTCGACGAAGACGGTCTCCACGCCCCAGCGCGGCAGGATCTCGTTGGCCACCACGAAGCAGGAGCCGAACAGGCTGCGCGCCGCCACCAAGCGGTCACCCGCGGCGAGCAGCGCGCCCAGCGCGGTGAACACCGCCGACATGCCGGAGGCCGTCGCGAAACAGGCCTCCGCGCCGTCGATCAGGCGCAGCCGCTCCTCGAACATGGCGACCGTCGGGTTGCCGTAGCGGGAGTAGACGAAGTGGTCGATATCGCCGGTGAAGGAGGCCTCGGCCGCCTCGGCGCTCTCGTAGACGAAACCCGAATTGAGGAACAGCGCCTCGGAGGTCTCGTCGAAGCCCGAGCGCCGGGTGCCGCCGCGCACGGCCTGCGTGGCGGGGCCGACGCCCTCGGGGAGCGGTTTGTCGAAGGAACCACCGGTGATCATGACTGCCTCCCTGCGATCCGGCCGGACACGAAACTCATGACTGACGCCAGGGCAGGCCGTCGGCGCGCCAGCCGGTGCCGCCGCGATGCCCCTGACCGTCGAGCGCACCCTCGAAGCCGTCGACCACATTGAAGGACGGACCGATGCCGAGGGTGGTGGCGGCAGTGGCCGCGCCGATGGAGCGCTGGCCGGAGCGGCAGATGAAGATGACCGGCGCGGCCGAGTCCTGGCCGCGATCGCCGAGCGCCTGCTTCAGCTGATCGGTGAAACGGGTATTGGGGGTGCCGGAGACGTCCACCCACTCGATCAGCGCGGTCGGCCGGCCGATGCCGCTGGTGTCGGGCACCCCGACGAACCGCCACTCGGCTTCGGTGCGCACATCCACCAGCACCGCATCGGGGTTGTCGCGCAACAGTTCCCACGCCTGCTTCGGCGTGATGTCACCCGCGTAGCTCACTTGTCCTCCTGTGAATCCGCACTTGCCGCACCGCTGTCCGATGCGAGGCCAGGTCGTCACCCGGAGCACCCCACCGCGGAGGAGGGTTGCCGACCAGCCAGCCGGGGCTTGACGCTGGTACTCATGACCTGGGTTGAGACTGCCGAAAAAACGGCCCCACTGTCAAACCCCGGCCGCGACTTCGGCCGTTGTCAGGAATTGCAGACCAACCAGCGGGAATTCTCCCGGGTGAAGTGCCAGGTCGAGGTGGTTTGGGCGCCGGAGACCGTGAAAGTGACCTGCGCCGTGGCCTTCTCGCCGTCGACGGCCGGGTCGGCCAGCTTTTCGAACGTGATGGTCCCCCCGGTCGCGGCCGCGATCTTGAGCGGCGAGGCGTTCTCGTCGAATCCCTTGCAGGACAGGGTCGGATCGTACTTGCCGGTCTCGCTGCGGGACTTGATGAAGTTGCCCGCGGCCGCCGCGAGCCGATCGGAATCTGTGACATTCTTCTCAACCGGCGAGACCAGCGTCGCGATCACGATGCCCAGGATCACGACCGCGATGACGCTCGCCGCGACCAGGAACGGCCACATGCTGCGGGCCTCGTTCTGATCGATCGGAACCGATGTCTCCCCGGCTGTCTCCTCGGCGTCGCTCATGGGTAGATCATGCCTGGTCGCCGCCGTTCGCCCGGCACGGCATTCCCACGGTTCGGGCCTCGGCATTCCCACAGTTCACAGCCCTGCGCGTGAAGGGCCTCGTGCGCCATCGATAGAATCAGCAGAATTTCCGCCCCAGGCGCGGGAATAGCAAGACTACGCAGCAACGCTGCAGCGTCGGGGGCCAACGGCGGTCACCGAAGCCAGGGCGTCAACTTAGCCTAAGCTAAGAACGACGGCTGAGTTTTGACGACAAGTTAGTTTCGACCCAAAGGGTGCGCGGAAGAATGACCGAACAGAGTGCAGCGACCCGCCCGCTACGCATTGCGATCGTGGGCGCAGGCCCGGCCGGTATTTACGCCGCCGATGCCTTGATGAAGTCCGATGCCGAGGTGAGCATCGACCTCTACGAGCGCATGCCCGCGCCCTTCGGCCTCATCCGCTACGGCGTCGCGCCCGACCACCCGCGCATCAAGGGCATCATCACCGCCCTGCACAAGGTCCTCGACAAGCCGCAGGTCCGCCTGCTCGGCAATATCGACTACGGCGTCGACATCACCCTCGAGGACCTGCGTCAGTTCTACGACGCGGTCATCTTCTCCACCGGCGCCAACGCCGACCGCGCCCTCGAGGTGCCGGGCATCGACCTCGACGGCTCCTACGGCGCCGCCGACTTCGTGTCCTGGTACGACGGCCACCCGGACGTGCCGCGCACCTGGCCGCTGGACGCGGAGAAGGTCGCCGTCCTCGGTGTCGGCAACGTCGCCCTCGACGTGGCCCGCGTGCTCGCCAAGACCGGCGACGAACTGCTGCCCACCGAGATCCCGCCGAACGTCTACGAGGGCCTGCAGGACAACAGGGCCCTCGAGGTCCACGTCTTCGGCCGCCGCGGACCGGCCCAGGCCAAGTTCACCCCGCTCGAACTGCGCGAACTCGACCACTCCCCGACCATCGAGGTCATCGTCGACCCCGAGGACATCGACTACGACGAGGGTTCCGAGGCCGCGCGCCGCCACTCCAAGCAGGTCGACATGATCTGCAATACGTTGGAGCAGTGGGCCATCCGCGATGTCGGCGACCGCCCGCACAAGCTGTTCCTGCACTTCTTCGAGAACCCGTCGGAGATCCTCGGCGCGGACGGCAAGGTCGTGGGCCTGCGCACCGAGCGCACCCAGCTCGACGGCACCGGAAACTGCAAGGGCACCGGCGAATTCAAGGACTGGGACATCCAGGCCGTGTACCGCGCGGTCGGCTACCTGTCGCAGAACATCCCGCTGCTGCCCTTCGACGACCAGGCCGGCACCGTGCCCAACGAGGCCGGGCGCGTGCTCGTCGACGAGGACGCCGACGGCGCGGCTCGCTACATGCCCGCTACCTACGTGACCGGCTGGATCAAGCGCGGCCCGGTCGGCCTCATCGGCCACACCAAGGGCGACGCCAACGAGACCATCGCCTGCCTGCTCGACGACGCCGCGAACTTCACCCCGGCCGCGCGGCCGGAGCTGGAGGCGGTCACCGAATTCCTCGAGCACAAGGGCATCCCGTTCACCACCTGGGCCGGCTGGTACCGCCTCGACGCGCACGAGCGCGCCCTGGGCGAGCCGCAGGGCCGCGAGCGGGTCAAGGTCGTCGAGCGCGACGAGATGCTCGCCGCCTCCGAACCCGGCAAGGTTTCCTGACCAGCTCCGGGCAAGGTGTCCTGACCAGCGCCAATCCGACTGCCGGACAAGGTTGTCCACACATGTCACCGTTCTGAGGCATGCTGATCACGTGTTCGATGCCCATCTCCACATCTTCGATCCGCGGTTCCCGCTGGTCGAGAACGAGGGCTACCTGCCCGACCCGTACACCATCGCCGCCTATCGCAAGCGCATGTCCCGCTTCGATATCGACGGTGGCGCCCTGGTCAGCGGGTCGTTCCAGGGCACCGATCAGAGCTATCTGCTGGCCGCCCTCGCCGAACTCGGCGAGGGCTGGGTCGGTGTCACCAATCTGCACGTGGACGCCACCGACGCGGAGATCCTCGAGCTGAACCGCGCCGGGGTGCGGGCCATCCGGTTCAACCTCAAGCGCGCGGGCGGCGACATCGTCGGGCTCACCATGCTGGCGCTGCGGGCCTACGAACTGGCCGGCTGGCATGTGGAGCTCTACATCGACGGGTCCATGCTGGGCTCGCTGGAACCGGTCATCACCAAGCTGCCCAAGCTGTCGATCGACCATCTGGGCATGTCCGACGAGTGCCTGCCCTACCTGCTCAACCTGGTCGACCGCGGGGCCAAGGTGAAGGCCTCCGGCTTCGGGCGGGTGGCGATGAATGTGGGCTCGGCCCTGCGCAAGATCCACACCGTCAACCCCGAGGCCCTGATGTTCGGCACCGACCTGCCGGGCACCCGGGCCGGACGGCCGTTCCGCGACGCCGATATCTCGCTGCTCGCCGACGCCGTGGGCTCCGATCTGCACCGGGTGCTCGAGGACAATGCCCGCGCTTTCTACGGGCTGCCAGCCAAGGAACACCTGTTCGAGGACCCGAACCCGTCCATGCGCCGGGCCGCGGGCGAAGCACCCACCCTGCGGCTGCCGCGCTCGGAGCTCCCCGGACCCCCGCCCCCGCCCACCCTGCCGCTGCCGATCATCGATCGCTAGCGCAACGGGCCACCCCCTGAGGGCCGCGGAGACTTCGCGTTATTGTCATACCGTCAACACCGGTGTGTGAGCCGGTGCGCAGGATTCGACGACGAACCGAGGTAGGGCGTGAGCACTCCATCCACCGCCAAGCAGGGCCCGCTCGCGGGCATCCGGGTTGTTGAACTGGCCGGCATCGGCCCCGGTCCGCACGCGGCACTGCTGCTCGCCGACCTCGGCGCCGACGTGGTGCGGGTGCAGCGGCCCGGCATGCTGCCCGGCTTCATGGAGCGTCCGCAGTGGCGCGGCCGCACCATCGTCGAGGCGAACCTGAAGGATCCCGCCGACATCGAGCAGGTGCTCGGGCTCATCGAGAAGGCCGACGTGCTGCTCGAGGGCTTCCGGCCCGGCGTCACCGAGCGCATGGGACTGGGCCCCGACACGGC